>JAFUDD010000295.1 GCA_017459315.1 Clostridia bacterium
AAGGTTCGTACCGGTACCCCACTTGGTATGGCTCGAATGCATGTACATGCGGATCAGAGTGGAATTGACCTCCAGCCCCGCATCGGTCAGAGAATCGACAAATTCAGAGTTTTTGTTGGCGGTCACGACCTCCTTGGTCATCCACATGACCGAGGTGCCGCCGAATACGGTCACCTTGTCGCCCTTTTGCAGCGGCAGCGCGCCGTTGTCGTTTTTCAACAGGATCGAACCCTCGGCAATGATGTTGTGATTGACCTCGGTTTCATAATCATACAGTTCGTCGCCGGTCAGAAACTGGGATTTGACCTGTACGTCATAACCGCCGCCGAGCTGTCCGAAATACATTTTCAGTGCCGTATCCCACCTGAGCGCGTAGAGATTGCCGAGCACGACGTTGACGATCAGCGCGATGCAAACGATGCCCCATACGATTGGGAGCCATAGTTTCTTTTTCATACGGAATCCTTTCTATTGCAATGTCAGCGTGTAAAGGTTCAGTTTGCCGCCGCCCGTAAAACGAAGATACAGAGGGGCCTTGCCAGATGCGGGACGAATCGGGAGTTCGACCGGCACGATCTTGTTTTGCGATCCGAGAGAAATCTTCGCCATACCGATCGGATCGCCGGCTTCGGTATGCGAAATGGCAAGCGTTCCCTCCGCTTTGCCGGAGAGCGTGACAAGCAGCCGGGTTGCCGTTCGGAAATCGAAGTATTTATACCCGATTACAGTTCCGTTTGTTATGTTTGCCACGAACTGCTCCGGGTCGCTTTCGCGGTCCTCGCCGGTCTGCGTGATGTACGGACGGGAGCGATCACGGAACATCAGATTGAAGGATCCGCCCTTCGGCGATTTGACGACGCAGGCGATCCCGGCCTCGTAGGTGCCCTGATCGGACAGCGGCCTGCCGTTTAAGCCGCAGCTTGTCACCTCGACCTGTGCAATCGAGCCGTCCGGCGCGATCGTGACCTCCTCCGCGCAGCATTGGCGCGAATGACAATGCCCGTTTGTCTGCCTGTGGTAAAACACGTAATGTCTGCCGTTGATGCATTCGATGCTGCCGTGCGTGTTGCCGAGCGCATTCTCTGCGTCCCTGATCCCCTTGATCCCGAACAGTCCGACGTTGCCGAGCGAAACGATCGTCCCGCCATAGCAGAACCCGCCGTCCGGGCGGTCGGAGATTGCATAGCACAGCTCATGTCCCAAAAACGAGGAATAGATGAAGTAATACCGCCCGTTCAGCTTTCGCATCGACGCGGCCTCAAAGAATTCGTGCCCTGCATACGGCGTGCCCTTGGCGGTATACACGGTCGGCACGCCGATGGGCTTTGGATCGGTGATCACGGTTTTCATGTCCGGTGCGAGCTGCACGACGATCGGGCCCTGCTTTCCGATCCGCTTGCCGAGGCTCATCCAAAACTGCCCGCGCGAAGGTCCAAAGCCGGAATAGAGATACACCTTGCCGTCCTCGACGAACACGGCCGGGTCGAACTGGAAAATATCGCCCTTGCGCTCGCCGAGCGCCGTGCCGTCCGGATACTGCACATAGCCGTGCAGCCGATAGCGTCCCGCAGGGGTATCGCAGGACGCCACCCAAAGCTTGTTGTTGAAGCTCGTGAAATAGTACATATAGTACCGCCCGTCCGGCCCGCAGCACACATCCGGCGCCCAAAGGTTGTAGCGGCCGGAAAAGTTGTCCGGCGCTTCGTCTCTGGTCAGTGTCGTGCCTTCCTTACGCCAGTCCGACAGGTCATCCACAGGCGCCGACCAGCAAACATAGTCGAGCGGGCAGAATTCTCTGCCGTTGAATTGATCGTGGCTGCCGAACAGATACACCCGGTCGCCGAACACGTGCGGCTCAACAT
>JAFUDD010000296.1 GCA_017459315.1 Clostridia bacterium
GAAATGCCGGGCATTGACGTGGTCATACCGGATATGACCTATATTGAACAGAATCGGGACAAGCTGAAGGGCATGCTCGTCACCCACGGTCACGAGGACCACATCGGCGCGATCCCGTATGCTATGGAAAAGTTCCGCTGCCCGATCTACGGCACGAAGTTTACCAACGCGCTGATCCGGCACAAGCTGGAGGAGCATAAAATCGACGGCGTTGTGCTGAACGATATCGCGCCCGGCGACGTGGTGACGCTCGGCAAATGCAAGGTCGAGTTCATCAAAACGAGCCACAGCATTGCGGGCGCGGTCGCCTTGGCAATCACAACGCCCATCGGCACGGTGATTCACACGGGCGACTTTAAGATCGACCTGACGCCGATGGACGGCGAGCCGATCAACATTAACCGCTTCGCGCACTTTGGCACGCGCGGCGTGCTCGCGCTGCTGTCCGACAGTACAAATGTCGAGCGTGCGGGCTATACGCAGTCCGAGCGTGAGATCGGCAAAACCTTCGAATCCGTATTCTCGCAGGCCAAAGGCCGCGTGATCGTCGCCACGTTTGCATCGAACGTCTACCGGATGCAGCAGGTCGCGGACGTTGCGATCGAGCACGGCCGCGTCGTGTGCTTCCAGGGCCGCAGCATGGAGCAGATCGTAAAGATCGCACAGGAGCTCGGCTATATGCATATCCCGAAGGACAAGCTCGTTTCGGTCGAGCAGCTCAAAAAGCTGCGTGACGATGAGGTCTGCGTGATGACGACCGGCAGCCAGGGCGAGCCGATGAGCGGTCTGTTCCGCATGGCGAACGCGACGCATAAGCTGAACATCGGCGTCGGCGATACCGTCATTATATCTGCTTCCGCGATTCCCGGCAACGAGCTCGGCGTGGCGCGCGTCATCAATCAGCTCTATGAAAAGGGCGTTAAGGTCGTTTACGACCAGATGGCGGACGTGCACGTATCCGGCCACGCCTGCCGCGAGGAATTGAAAATGATGCTCGCGCTGACAAAGCCGAAGTATTTCATCCCGGTGCACGGCGAAGCGCGCCATCTTCGGATGCACGCAGAGCTCGGCGAGCTCATGGGCGTCGAAAAGGAAAAGGTGTTTGTGCCGCAACTCGGCAGCGTGATCGAGCTGACCCCGCGCAAGGGCGTCATGGCGGAAACCGTTCCGTCCGGCAGCGTCATGGTGGACGGGTTCTGGGGCATCGAGGACGCCGTGCTGCACGACCGCAAGCTGCTCAGCGAGGACGGCTTGGTTCTGGCGATCATCACCATGGACGGCGAGACCGGGCGGCTCTGCGCTCCGGTCGAGATCATCTCCCGCGGGTTCGTCTACATGCGCGATGCCGAGGAGCTGATTGCGGAATCCACGAAGCTGATCACCGAGGAATCGCGCCGTTTCGAGGGCGCAAACAAGGGCGACTATGCAGGCATCAAGAACGCGGTCAAAAGCCGCCTTAAGAGCTATCTGTACAACAAAACGCACCGCAGCCCGATGATCCTGCCGATCACGATTGAGATTTAAGGAGGGCGCATGATCTACGACAATGCCCGAAAGCTGGCGGACGAGCTGAAAAACAGCGAGGAATACCGCACCTATCGCGCGGCAAAGGAGCGTGCCTTTCAAAACGATTCCACCAAGAACCTGATCGCCGAGTATCACAAGCTGCAAAGAAAAGCGCAGGCAAGCGTCCTCGGCGGCGAAACGAATCAGGAGCTGATGCAGCAGCTGCAAAAGCTCGGCGAGGTGCTGCAGTTCGACGCAGACGCCGCAGCGTTTCTGATGGCCGAATATCGGCTGAATACGATGCTCGGCGACGTATACAAGATCCTTGCCGAAGCCATCGACATCGACCTTTCCGCCTTGGAGGGCTGACCGAAAGAGCATGAAAAACAGCGGCATGAATTGGGAAACCGAAAAAGATCTGACGCCCGTGCAGCGGCGCTGGAAAACCTTCTGGCATTATGCCAGACCGTTTGTGATCTGGGGCGCAAGCATTGCGATCGTGCTGATCGTCGTTTCGCTTGCGGTCAATTTCGTCGTGCGCCATTATGTGTCCGCCGTGGATCCGGACGACCCGACGCCCTATGAAATCACGATCCCGCAGAACGCCTCGGCAAGCTCGATCGCGCGCATCCTCTACACGGCCTGCGGCGAGGATCGGGACGGGCTGATCGTTTCCACGGCGTCGTTTAAGGTGTATGTGGACTTTGTCGGCAAGGCGAACAGCCTAAAGGCCGGAACCTACATCCTCTCCAAAAACATGACGATCAAGGAGATCGTGAACATCCTGTCCGAGGGCGTCCCTGCGCGGGCGACCGTGCGCGTCACGATCCCGGAGGGCTATACCGTCGAGGCCATAGCGGATACGCTGACCGAAAGCGGCGTCCTTGCCGAGGCAGGCACGTTCAAAACGCTTTGCCGCACGACCGACGCATTCAATAAATACCCGTTCCTGTCCGAGCTGACCGGTTCGGGCGACCGGCTCTATGCCTTGGAGGGCTATCTGTTCCCGGACACTTACGAATTTTATGCCGATTCCGCCGCCGCCGAGGTCATCGACCGGATGCTGACACGTTATTATGACGTGTACGTCGGCGAATATGTGGATCGCGCCAAGGAGCTTGGCTTCACGCGCGATCAGGTCATGATCCTTGCTTCCATCATCGAGCGCGAAGCGCACGACGCGGAGGACTTCGCCCGCGTTTCGGCCGTGTTCCATAACCGCTTGAAGGCGGGCATGAAGCTGGAGTCCTGCGCCACGCTGTCGTATGCGACGCACACCAACCGCCTGTCCTTCTCGACGGAGGAGATGCAGATCGTTTCACCGTACAACACCTACCTCAACGGTGGCCTGCCCATCGGCCCGATCTGCAATCCCGGCGAAGCCGCGATCCGCGCCGCACTCTATCCGAACGAGGAGTATGTGGAGGGCGGGTATCTCTACTTCTGCAACGGCAATCCGAACATGACGACTGCGCTTCTGTTCAGCCGTACCTATGAGGAGCATCAGCAAAACGTCGAAAAGTACAGCAAGTTCTGGTAAGCGCTTACAGCGCAGCGATATTTCCGCTTCGCGGAAGTGATATTGTGCCTAAAGCACAGTGATATTGCGGCAAAGCCGCAGTGATATTCGTATCTTCGATACGAGTTAAGGTAGATTCTCCTTTTGCGGAGAATCTTTTCTTTTTAAGGGAAGTAATAACAGAGGGGTTTACCTGTCTTTGAAACAATACCGGCTTTTTGAGGGATAGGGAGTTGGTACAGTGGGTACAGTCGGTACCGAAAGGCTGTAAACTTGTGCGGCGTCAGCAAAGCGAACGGGAAAGCGGCATTGCTCCGTAAATAAAGCCGATAGAGTTGTTTTAACGGTTTAACCTATATATAATTTAAATATTATTCAATCTTTTTCTGTATGTGACAACTATACCAAGAATGACAACTGTACCCACTGTCAAAAAGCGGTCACGAAAGTCTAAAATGTCATCCAGAGGAGCGCAGCGACGAAGGATCTCCGCACGAAAAAGCCTTATCAACGGCACATTTCCATCTTGCGTTCAGAGATCCCTCGTCGTCACGATGTTCCTCCTCAGGATGACGAGGCTTTAGGTTTTGGCTGAAAAGGTTACTGAACGGTTCGCTTCACAGCTTTCAAAAACAGATTCTCCGTAGGAGAATCCACCTGAGTTTGCCCCTATGGGGCAAATATAACTGCCCGCAAGGGCAATATCATTGCGAAGCAATATAACTGCGCGTCAGCGCAATATCACTGTCCGAAGGACAATAGCATTCTTAATGAACCGCCCTTGCGCGGATTTAGCTGCGGCTTTGCCGAACAAATATATTTTCCTTTCCGCCCCGAAAACAGTGTACGAACGGCATATTGTATGCTATACTGTAAAAACAAAGTAAACTATATTTGGGGGTACTATGACCGCAAAGGAAGTACGGCAATATATCGCAGACAATGAGATCGTCATGGTGGACTGCAAGATCGTCGATATCGACGGTCAGTTCCGGCACGTCACGATCCCGGCAGGCAGCTTTACCGAGGAAATGATGCAGAACGGCATCGGCTTCGACGCGTCGAATTACGGCTATGCCGTCGTCGAAAAGAGCGACATGGTCTATATTCCTGACCTCGATACCGCTATCATAGACCCGTTCTGCGCCGTAAAGACCCTCTCGCTGATCGGGAACGCCATGATCATCGACACGCCGCAAAACCGCCCGCTGTCGCA
>JAFUDD010000297.1 GCA_017459315.1 Clostridia bacterium
ACGGAATCCAAGCGCAACATCGACGGTATCGTGTAGGCTATCGAGGTCGGCGATGTGTACCTCGGCAAGGTCGTCGGCATCAAGGAATTCGGCGCGTTCATCAACCTCACGCCCGGCAAGGACGGCCTGCTGCACATTTCGCGCATGGCCAAGGAGCGTGTCAATAAGGTCGAGGACGTGATGAACCTCGGCGATCAGGTGCTTGTCCGCGTCATCGACATCGACGCCAAGACCGGCAAGATCAGCCTGACGCGCAAGGACCTTCTTCCGGAGGAGAAGAAGAACTGACAGGAAGCAACCGGAGGGGCAGGGGTGGACTCTGCCCTTTTTCCGATATAAAGGATTGCGAAGCCGCTTCCCTGCGCCGTCGGCGCAATATCATTCGTTCGCGCTGCGAACGACTTCGGGGCAAAGCATCATAAAGGAGATTCTATGACCCTTCGACAATTATCCTGCGGCATACGCGTGGCTTTGGAGCCGATGCCGCATCTGCATTCGATCTCGCTCGGCGTATGGGTGAACGCGGGCTCCGTCTTTGAAAACGGGACGACCTCCGGCGTGTCGCACTTCATCGAGCACATGGTGTTCAAGGGCACCGAGCGCCGCAGCGCGACCGATATTGCGATGGAGATGGACGCCATCGGCGCAAACCTCAACGCGTTTACAGCCAAGGAATGTACCTGCTTCCATGTCAAGGCGCTCGACGAGGACATGCCGCTTTGCGTCGATATCCTGTCCGACCTTGTGCTGCACAATACGCTCGATCCGGAGGAGCTTGCACGTGAAAAGGGCGTGGTCTTAGAGGAGATCGCCATGACGCAGGACAGCCCGGAGGATCTGGTGTTCGACAAGGCAAGCGAAGCCTTCTTTGCGGGCACGGCGCTGGAGCGCGAGATCCTCGGCACGGAGGACACGGTGTCCGCGATGTTCTCGGACGATCTTCGCGCCTACATGCACACGCACTACACCGCCGAAAACATCGTGATCGCGGCGGCGGGCAAGTTTGACGAGGCCGCGCTGCTGGGCGAGCTCGAAGCGCGCTTTGCCTGTGCCCCGCACGGCGAACGCCGTCAGGTGCCCGTGCATGAAACGCAGACCGGGCTTTCGGTGTCGCTGACCGAGAAGGACGTCGAGCAGATCAACACGGTGCTGATGTTTCCGGGCGCGCCTCTGGCGTCGAAGGAATCGTTTGCGCTGTCGGTGCTGTCCAACATCCTCGGCGGGAGCATGAGCTCAAGACTGTTCCAAAAGCTGCGCGAGCAGCGCGGCCTTTGCTATTCGGTCTATTCGTATCCGATGACCTACCGCGGCGCGGGCGCGCTGTGCCTGTATGTGGGCAGCACGGCAAAGCAGGCCAAGGAAGCCCTGCGGCTGATGCTTAAGGAGCTGGACGATCTGTTGGCAAACGGCGTGACCGAGGACGAGTTTGCGCGCTGCAAGCAGCAGCTCAAGGGCAGCTATGTGCTCGGCATGGAATCCGCCTCTGCGCACATGAACGCCATCGGCAAGAGCGCGCTTCTGATGGGCGAGGAATACGACATGGAAAAGACGCTGCGCCGGATTGAGGCGGTGTCCATCGAGGACGTGAACGCCATGATCCCCAAGGTGTTCGCCGCGCCGCACATGACGCTCGCGTCGGTCGGGCGGCTCGGCAAAGGGGAAAAGGCGCTCGGCAGGGCGCTTGAAACGCAGGTGCGGGATTGGTACGCCAAGCACGGCGCATAATGCCGGATGAGGTAGGGCAATGGAACGGAGTGTGAAAATCGGGCGGCGGTTCTACTGGATCGTGCTGCTCGCCGTCGTTGTGGTGGCGGGCGGCGTGGTCGGCCTTGTGCTGCTGCTCCAGAATATGACGGGTCATGTGCGGCGCATGTCGATCAAGTCGCTGTATTCCGAGATCGAAACGAGCGCGGTCGTGATCCGCACCGAGCAGTCGATCACCGAAACCGCGAGCGACGCCAAGATCGTGTGCCCAAGCGGGGCGTATGTGCAGGAGGGCGACGAGATCGCCGTCCTCTACCCGTATGGCTATGAGGCCGCGCTGAGCACGATCTGCGCGCGCGAAGCCGAGCTGTATACCCGCATGGAGGATCAGCTCAATACGCTCGGCGCCGGTTCGATCCCGGCGGATGTGCGCGCGCTGAACGAGGAGATCGCGTACCTCGGCCAGCGGATGCGCGCCGCCTCGCACGGGGAATCCGACGCGGCCTACAGCGAACTGGAAACCGAACTGCTGTCGCTTTTGCAGCGCCGGCGCAACGCGATGCTGCAGCAGCTGCCCGCCGCTTCGACCCTGGAGGGCGAGATCGCCGCGCTCGACGCGCAGTACAACGCGTTTGAAACGACGATGGCGACGCGGCTGACCTCCGGCTATAACGGCTATATCAGCTTCTACACCGACCAGAACGAGGAGCCGCTGAAGGATGTGCGGCAGCTGACCGCGTCGCAGGTGCGGCGCGTGCTGTCCTCGACCTCGCAGGAGGTGCCGGACGAGAACTTCTCCTACCGCATCGTGACCGACCGCAGCACGTTCTACGTCGCGTTCGTGGCGAGCACCACGACGGCCGCGGACCGCTCGAAGCGCGTCATGCAGGGGCAGACGTACCCGTTCACGATCAAGGGCATCGACGGCGCGTTCATGGGCACGGTCATTTCCGAAAAGGACTCGGCCAACGGTATTCTCTACGTCATGCAGGTCAATGCCGACGTGCGCCCGCTTCTTGACGCGCGCGTGGTCGAGATTCAGATTCAGAACACCGCGACGGGCCTTTACGTGCCGGTCGAATACATCGAGTATTCCAACGGCGTGCCGTATGTCACGATCAAGTCGGATTACGGCTATACGCCGATTGCGGTCTACATTGCGGGCTCGGACGGCGAGGACGCGATCATCGCCGCGCGTGATGAAAAGCTGACGCTGTTTGCGGGCCTAAGGTATCGTATGCCGATCGAGGAGGACGACGATTGATGGAGCCGAGCATTGCCGAAAGGATCGACGCCGTGCGCGAGCAGATCGCCCAAAGCCTGCAAAGGGCCGGGCGAGGGCCTATGGATGTGCGCCTGATGGCGGTGACAAAGTTTGTCGAGATCGCAAGGATCGCTGAGGCCGCCGACGCCGGGATCACGCTGATCGGGGAAAACCGGGCGCAGGAGTTCTCCGAAAAGTTAACTTTTTATAAACAACGCAATTTAGAGGCCCATTTCATTGGACAATTGCAAACGAACAAAGTAAAATACATCTGTGGCAATGCCGACATGATTCAGTCGGTGGATCGAAGCCCGCTTCTGACGGCTGTGGAAAGCCGCGCGGCAAGGATGAACGTCACGCAAAGCATACTGGTGCAGGTCAATATCGGAAACGAACCGCAAAAGGGCGGGATCGCCCCGGACGCGCTCGACGCGTTCTATGACGAGGTTTCCGCCTGCCCGCATGTACGGCTTTGCGGGCTGATGTGCGTCCCACCCGCCGGGGAGCCGGAAAGCGCGCGTCCGTACTTTCGGACGATGCGCGGCCTCTTTGAAGCGGCAAAGCAGCGGTTCCGGTCGGTCGATACGCTGTCCATGGGCATGAGCCACGATTATCCGGTTGCGATCGAGGAGGGTGCGACGCTGGTGCGCGTCGGCACGGCGATCTTCGGCGCACGAAGACAACAGGGAGGAACGAAGGTATGTTGAATAAATTTTTAAGCCTGATCGGTCTTGAGGACACGGACGAGGAAGAAGAAATCCTCGAAGAGGACGAGGCAGAGGAGAAGAAGCCCGCAAAGGCCGCTTCCGCCGCGTCCGCCCGCAAGCCGCAGCCCCGCCGTGACGCGACCCGTCCCGCCACCGGCAGCGAAGCTCGCCGCCCGGAGGACATGGCCGACATGAAGATGGTCGTATACCATCCGGTCGCCTACGACGACGCGCAGCAGATCGCGGACAACCTCAAGGGCCACCGTCCGATCATCGTCAATATGGAAGAGCTCGACGGCGCCACCGCGCAGCGCGTGCTCGACTTTTTGCTGGGCGCGGTCTATGCGCTCGACGGTACGATCAGCAAGATTTCCCGCGGGATTTTCCTCGTTGCGCCGCAGAACTGCGACGTGCAGGACAACAGCGACGCCGGATATACCGATCTGTAAGCCGCGCCGGGAGGGGGACGGTTTCCCATGATTAAAGCGGAGAACATCGCGCAGAAGGAATTTCATAAGGCCCTCTACGGGTACGACTGCGAAGAGGTCGATTCGTTTTTGGACGAGCTGATCCTCCAGATGCGGCAGATGGAGCAGGAACGGCTGGAAATGGCTACGACGATCGAATACCTCGTCGGGCAGCTGCAGCAGCGCCGCCATCCCGAGCCGGAGGGGGATCCGTTTGTCGCGCCCGCCGCCCGCAAGCAGCTTCTCAGCCGCACCGGCCGGATGCGTCTTGCCGAGGAAGCCCTGCGCAAGGCCGAGCCGAAGGCCAAGGCTAAGGCCGCGCCGAACCGCGAAACCGGCAGCATCAAGGTGAAAAAGCCCAAGCCGCACGCCGCGGAGCCCAAAATGCCCTTGCCCGATCCGGTCGAGGAACCCGAACAGGCATCGGAAAAACCGGTCGAACCGGCCGAAGCGCCGTTTACGGAACCTGCCGAACCGGTCGAAACGCCTGCGTCCGAAACGATTGACGCGGAAACCGCCGAGCCGGTCGAAACGCCTGCGTCCGAAACGCCGGAAGCCGAAGCACCCGAAACGCCGGAAGCACCGGAGACGGAACCGGAAGAAAAGCGCGAGGAAGAACCCGTTGCCCCGCTGCCGGACGACAACGCCCATGAAGCGTAAACCCATCAACACCATCCCGCCGATGACGGCGGCGGAAGTGAAAGCCCGCGGTTTCGACGGGCTTGATTTTGTTTATATCAACGGCGACGCCTACATCGACCATCCGTCGTTCGGCGCGGCGATCATCGCAAGAACCCTGCAGGCGCACGGCTTTTCGGTGGGCATTCTGGCACAGCCGGACTGGCACGATGTCGAGGCCTTCCGCGCGCTCGGCAAGCCGCGGTTGGCATTCCTCGTTTCGTCGGGCAACATCGACTCGATGGTCAACCACTACACGGTCGCCAAGCGCCATAGATCCGACGACGCCTATACGCCCGGCGGCAAGGCCGGCGCCAGACCCGACCGTGCGGTGATCGTGTACGGAAACATGTGCCGCAAGGCGTACCCGCACGTTCCCGTACTGATCGGCGGCATCGAGGCGAGCCTTCGGCGCTTTGCGCATTACGATTACTGGGATGACAAGGTGCGCCATTCGATCCTGTACGATTCCGGCGCGGATATACTGATGTACGGCATGGGGGAGCGCAGCATTGTCGCGCTCGCCGAGGCGCTCGACGCAGGGGTTCCCGTGCGCGATATCCGCGACGTGCCGGGGACGTGCTTCCGCGTGAACGAGCTTTCCGAATGTCCCGACGCGCTTGTGCTGCCGTCGTATACCGAGGTCGCCGCAAGCAAGGACGCCTATACCAAGGCGTTTAAGATCCAGTTTCAGGAGCAGGACCCGATCCGCGGGCATCGGCTCGCGCAGCCGCATGAAAAGGGGTATCTGATCCAGAACCCGCCGCAGATGCCCTTGACGACCGAGGAAATGGACGCCACCTATGCGCTGCCCTATACGCGTCTGCCGCATCCGATGTATAAGGAGCCGATCCCGGCACTGCAGGAGGTCGAATTTTCGGTCACGTCCTGCCGCGGGTGCTTCGGCGGCTGCAATTTCTGCGCGCTGACGTTCCATCAGGGCCGCGTGATCTCGTCGCGCAGCCACGATTCGATTCTGACCGAGGCGCGGGCGATGACGAAAAGCCCGCACTTCAAGGGATTCATCCACGATGTGGGCGGGCCGACCGCGAACTTCCGGCAGCCCGCGTGCGACAAGCAGCTGAAAAGCGGCGTCTGCAAAAACCGTTCGTGCATCGGCTATGAGAAATGCCAGAACCTCAAGGTCTCGCACGAGGACTACACGTCGCTGCTGAAAAAGCTGC
>JAFUDD010000298.1 GCA_017459315.1 Clostridia bacterium
TGCGCCAGCTCGATTCCGCTGCGCAGCGCATAGATCAGCACGCCCTGCATACAGGCGGTCTTGTCGAGGCCGGGGCACCAGTCGATGAACGCGGTTTCCGCAAGCGTTTCGTTCACCACATCGTTTTCACACATCGAAAGCGTGATCTCGATCTGCTTGCACGCAATCGGATAGAGGTCACACAGCACGTTGCGGTCGTGCGTCTCGCGCACATACTCCTCCAGCGCGACCGGGAAGAACAGCGCATAGTCCGGAAACCAGGTGTCGTCCGCGGTCGCTTCGCCGTCGGTGAACAGGCACGCCGCGATCCGGTCGTCGGGAAAGCGCGTCCCCGCAAACAGGTACAGGCACCGCCGCACGATATCGAGCTGCCGGAACGTCACATAGTCCGCCAGCGCCTGCAGGCGGAAATCGCCGAGCCACAGCCGCCGGTCGCGCTTCGGCCCGTCCTCGAACACCTCCTGCATACAGTTGGCAAGCGTCCGCACGCCGATTTTGTCGATGCGGCGCAGGCGTTCGTCGTCGGTTTCCAGCGGCGCGATCCGGTCCGGGTCCGCCGTGCCGACCGCGCGCAGCGTCAAGCTCTGCGGCACGACGCGGTATTTTCTGGACGTGTCGATCACGCGCACCCGGCAGTAGCGCAGCGCGTACCGCCGCGGCAGCACGAGCGTATGCGGCAGCTTGTCGATATGCACCAGCTCGCGCTGGATCCAGCTTTTGGAAATCCACCCGTGATACGCCTCGACGTCCTCATGCAGCTCGCTTTCGCGCTCGGCAAACTGCAGATCCAGATACGCCGGCGCATCCGGATGGCTGCCCGCAAACGACAGCTGCAGCGTCACATAGCCGACAAAATGATTGCCGAAGTCATAGCACACGCTCTCCCCCGCGCCGAGCGGCGGGATCGTCTCCGGCGAAACGGTCTCCGTTGTGCCGTCGACCCTTTGCACAACCGCCGTCACCGGCGCCACGCGCTTTTCGCGCAGGGCGGGACGGTGTTTTTCCGCCGTGCGGAGCAGCGCCTCGTCGTTCTTAGGGACAAAGTTTTCGATAATACTGATTCGTTCCATCCCGACACCTCTACACCGTATTTCCGGACCGACCGGATCGGGAACCAACCGCAGGAACCCCCACGGTACTTTTACTTAATTCTTACATTGAGTATAACACAACATATCGAAAAATGGTAGTCTTTTTCGCAAACCGTTGAAAATTCTGCATAAACGGTCAAGCATATCCGACGCGCAATCACAAACACAAAAATTCCCGGCCAAAAGACCGGGAATGATTCGGATTCGGTATTGTTTCGCCTGCGTCTGCGGATTTCGCCGCGCTTTGCGCTCAGAACTTTCCGCTGTGACCGCCGTGTGAAACGCCGCTGGACGAGAAGTGGCTGCTGCCGCCGCTGTGGCCGCCGCTGCGCCCGCCGGAATCGCTGCTCCGCACGACCTTGGACACGTTCCGATACAGGAACAGGTCCTCCTTGGCAGTCAGCTGCATCGAGTTCTTTTTGAGGTAGCTTGTCGCGGCCGTCTGCCCCTTGACGGACTTCAGCTGATTCTTGAGGCCGAGCGCCGTGAACAAGCCGGACAGCACGCCTGCTATGCTTGCCAGGAATGCGCGCGGGCCGGACAGCAGCTCGAACGAGCGCGTCGGCGTCGTGGGCGTGTGCTCGATATTATACGCCTCGATCTTGCGGTAGGCGTCCTTGGCAAAACCGGTGAACGCCCCGGCCGCGTCGCTGCCGGACAGGCGGCTCGCCGCTGTCGTTTCCAGCTCGTGCAGATCGTCGGTCGTGAAATACTCGCTCGCCTCGCCCGCTGCAAGGCAATAGCATTTGCCCTGCTCACGATCCACCAGCAGCACGACCTTATCGTCATACATGCCGTGGCGGTAATCGCCCGCCACATACACGCCGTTCACGTAATCGGACGGGGTCTGCCCCGCAAGGCCGTTCGCGGTCAGCACAACAAAGTCGCAGCGCCACCCGACGTGGCTTGTGCTTTCGAGCGTCCGCTCCACGGTGATCTTTTCGGTCTCGGTCAAAAAGCCCGCCGCATCGTCAAGGTACAGCACCGGCCGGCGATCCACGCCCTGCAGCGTTTGCTCGCAGCCCTCGGCAAAGGCCGTGAACGCGTCGTAATACGAGCCGTTCGACAGGTTGCTGACCACGCGGGACTCGATGCGCTCCAAGGTATAATCGTCGAACCAGTCCTGCGCGGCGCCCGCCGTGGAGGTCGCCCAATCGCGCTCCTCCATGCAGACCATCAGCAGGATGCCGTCCTTGGTCGAGCCGTAGCCGAAGCCGTTCAGGTCATACCAGTCGTCGGCGTACTCGGTCGCGCTCTTATAGCCGAGCGAACGTGGCACCACGATCACGATATCGCATTTCTGCTCGGCGCTGATGCGTTCAAGCATCGCCAGCAGCGAGGCCTCCTCGCTGTCGGTCAGAATATCGCCCTCATCGACGAGCAGGGGCTGCTGCCGTTCGGTCGGCAGGTCGCCGATGTCCGCAAACGCCAGCGCGGGCAGCAGAAGCAGCGTCGCCAAAAGCAGGGAAAGCATCGTCTTTTTCATCCTTGCCACCCCCTTTACAGCATCGCCGCGGAGCACGCGGACAGCAGCAGGTAAGCGCCCGCCGCCGCGCCGAGGCCCACAAGCGTCCACCATTTGGCAAACGCGCCCTTGTCCATCGGCAGATCACCGACGAACTTGCCGGTCTGCCCGTTCATCGCAAAGCGGTATTGCTTGCCGTTCCACGTCGTGTTCAGCAGCCACACCGGGAACAGCGCATAGCGCGAGGTATTTTTCAGCGTTTGGATATTGCTGCTCTCGTTCGTCACCGTCGCGTAACCGGAGACCGTCGAGGCGATCGCACTTTCGGTCGAAACGCGCACTCGCTCCTGCGCGCGGGGAATGCTCGCTTCGGCGGACACGTCGTAGCGATCCGCAAAGTAGCCCGCAAGGTAGGCCGTCTGGAAGTCCACCGCGTCCTTGAGATCGAACGGCTCAAGCGATTCCATCAGCGTGTCGTCCATCTTCTCCGAGCCGTCCACCGGGATGCCCGTAAAGCCGAGCGTGCCGCCGCGCAAGATGGAATAGTGGCTCGTTTCGGTGTAGCTGTAGCGCGCGTCGCTCCAATGCCGTACCCGCGTGCCGTGATAGCGCACCATCGCCTCCACGTCGGTGTCGAACAGCCAGAACGGGACGTAAACGCCCTTGATCTCGTCGATGTGGTTCTCGCTCTTGAACACCTTCGGCAAGAGGCGCTTGCCCTTCAGGTGCTTTTCAAACGCGGCCTTGGCAGCCTTTTTGTCGAGCTTGAACGGGATCACGAGGTCGGGGCGCAGGTCGCCCGCAAACTGCTGCTTCATGATGACCGGATTGCCGCAGAACGGGCACGCGCTCGCCGCAAGCGTCGCATCGCCGAGCACCTCGCCGCCACAGGATTCGCAAACGTAGACGCGAATGCCGTCCTGTTCTCCGAACTGCCATTCCGAGCCGGTCGGCGCGTCCACGTCCGGCTTTTGCGCCTCGGTCTTTTTCAGCGCCTCGTCGTAGGCCTTCAGCGTTTCCACGTCAAATTCCGAGTCGCAGTATTCGCATTTCATCTTTTGCAGCGCGCTCGAAAACGTCAGTCCCGCGCCGCAGCACGGGCATTTATATTCCATCAGCTCCGCCATAGCGTCCCTCCTTGTTTCAACAGCCGCTTTGCCGCAGCATATATGCTGCCGATATGTCTACAAAATAAGTATAGCGGAAGCCGCTGCAAAATGCAAGGCAAAACCGCCTCGGCGTCTTGCGAAAATTGCCTTATCCCCCTCTGTACAGCAGCCGGCGGCAGTAAACGAATCCGCCTGGTTATGTTCCTTGTCCTTGCCCTGCTGTTTGTCAAAACCATTCTCTCGTTTACCGGCGTAATTGATTTTTGATCAAAAAGAGCTTCCCCGTCGGGAAGCCCTCTTGCCGTCTCTCTTTGCTTATCTAAGTTTTACAGCCGTTCCGTAAGCTATGACCTCCGCGGCGCTCTGCATGATGGAGGAGGAGGAATACCGAACGCCGACGATCGCGTCCGCACCGAGCTTTTTCGCTTCCTCGGCCATGCGTTCCGTAGCAATCGAACGCGCCTTGTCCATCATTTCCGTGTATTTTTTCAATTCCCCGCCGACAAGCGTTTTAAAGCTCGCGCCGATGTCCTTGAACGCATTGACGGTCTGAATCGTGCTGCCTTTCACCAGTCCGATCGGCTCGATCGTCTTGCCCGGAATCGTTTCCATCGTTACAATCAGCATATTTCGTTCCTTTCCGCGCCGTGCGCATACGAATTGACGGGTTTTATCCCTTTACCAGTATAAATGCATATCGTGCAAAAGGCAATAGAAAATATATAATAATGCAGCAACAAAATCTTATAGGATGAAAAATCAGAAAGCAGCATGTGCATCGGTAAGCGTACAAAAAAGCGACATCCTTTGAGGATGTCGCTTTGGATCCCGGCAGCTGCCTATCTTCCCGGGCCGTCTCCAGCCAAGTATTGTCGGTGTATGTGAGCTTAACTTCTGTGTTCGGAATGGGAACAGGTGGATCCTCACAGCTTAACCACCGGAAAGGTGTGTTGCTTCAAGCAA
>JAFUDD010000299.1 GCA_017459315.1 Clostridia bacterium
CAGCGAACGGCTTTCCATGATCGCCTGCGTGATGCCGAGCCGCTGCCGCATCCCGAGGCTGTATTTGCCAACCGGCTTATTGGCAAGCGGATCGAGCCCAACGCGCCGGATCGTGTCCGCGACCTCCTTTAAGCCGATCTTGTTTTTCAGCGAGGCCAGAATTTCAAGGTTTTTCAGTCCTGTTAGGTTCGGCAAAAATCCCGGCGTTTCGATGATCAGCCCGATGTCCTCCGGAAAGTCCACGTCCCTGCCGATCTGCTTGCCGTTTACGAAAACCTTGCCGCTTGTCGGCTGCAAAAAGCCGCAGATACACTTGAACATCACGGTCTTGCCGCTGCCGTTGTTGCCGACGATGCCGTGGATCTTCCCCGCCTCAAAGTTGCGGTTGATGCCTTTCAGCACCGTGTCCTGCCCGAAGGTTTTGACAAGATCATGGATTTCGATTGCGTTTGTCATGTTTCGACCTCTCAATATCCTCTGTCCCGGTCGATGATACTGCCGTCGACCGCGCTGATCGTCAGAAGCGACTGTCCGGAAAACCATGATTTGGTCCCAGTCAGATCCTTTTCCGGCATCCTCGCGTTGTAGGTATATCCCATGAAATCCCACACCGGCAGCAGGTAGCATTCGCCGTTGCCGTCCTGCTTTTTCACGCGCATATAGGAAAGGCAGATGCGCTCGACGACCATCTGTTCCGTCGATTCCGGATCGCCCTTTTCTGCCGGGTCGAGATAGATCGACCGGAAGATCTGCTGCTCAAACAATTCCAGAATCCGTTCAAACGGCAGCAGCGCAATATTTTCATTCTCTGTTTTCACAACGACGAACGCGTTGTACCAGATCAGCGCCGTCACCTTGCCGTCCCGCACAAGCGCGCTTGCATATTCGGGACGGACCGGATCGTCATAGTCCGAGGAAACGCCTGCCGACTGCTTTGCCGTATCGGAGCCGTGGAAGGCGGAATACGGATAGCACGGGATTCCGTCCACAGTTCGGACCAGCGTGACCGTGTACTCCTTCGGTGGAAATTTTTCCGGCGAAAGGTTGTAATACTTCAAAAGCAGCTCTTCTTTATATGTGATCCCGGATGCAAGAAACGACGCGTCCGTCATGTCCGAAATGAGCGTTTCGGCGACGCGCATCGCAGCCTCTTCTTTCGCATTTTCCGGCGCGCGGGCGTCTAAGGGCATCGGCGCGGAGCCCGTTTCGTCGTAAAAGAAGATGTGGCTGCCCGCGATCCCCAGATAGCGGTTCGCTTCGTCCGAAACGATTGTGCATTCGCTCGTAAAGCTGCCCGTCCACGGTTCCGAGGGCCCCGGCTCCGGGAGCTCGGCGTAACTCTTCATGTGCTGACTCATGTTGAACTCCGCGCCTTCGCGATAGCTTTCATACGGAAAATCCTCGCCGTAGATGCGGTTGTCGTAGTTGCTGATCTCCTGCGTGTATTCCTCGATCGTATGCTTTGCGCGTGTCTGATCCGCAAGCGCGCGATTGTAGTTAAAATACGGTCCGTCGCCGAGGAGCAGCTTCGTAATATGCTCGCGCTCCCCGGGCGTGAAGTCTTTCACCTGCACCGTATACACCGGCACTTTGGACACGTCCGGGATCTCCACGTCCGCGTCGATCTCGACCTTCAATGTGCCGCCGTAGACCTTGTTTTCAACCGCGTCAGTACAACGCTCCGGCGCGCCGAGCACGTCCGCAAGCGTATTGACCGCCGGCGCTTCGGGCTGTTCGCTCGCGGGCTCTCCCGCCACGGGCTCATTCGCTCCTGCGGAAGGCGATTGGACCGCATAGCCCGATACCGGCTTGCTGTCGATGACATCCTCGATCGTGCCGTCGCCCTTGTTGAACACAGCCTCCTGCTGCGGCGTGGGGACACAGGCGAAAAGCAGCATACAGAGCAGACAGACAATAATAATTCTTTTCATAGGTTTCTCCTTTACGATTGTTCCGTGCCGAGGAACATAAAGTTATAGCTGCGTATCGCGCGCAGAATCAAAAACATCAGCAGCGCGATCAGCGCGGCGAAGATCGCAAACGTCTGCCAAAGCCGCGGCAATAGATCATAGCCGAAGTTATGCATGTGATAGGTCGCGTGGTTCAAGGGGCTGAGCCACCCGGTCAGCACGTTCGCCTTATACATCAGCTCGTCCGGCAGGTGCAAAAGCTGCTTAAACAGTTCGGGATTCAGCAGAAACCCGTACAGCGAGAACCCGAACGCCGCCGCGACGCCGGCGCTCTTGCCGAAGCGTAATTTGCAGTACAGCATCAGCAGCACGAGCGTCAGCGTATAGGCGAGCATCAGGAGGAAAATGACAAAGGCGCATTGGTACGGGCGGGACATTTCGAGCGTCTTGACTAAAGCGGGCAGCGCGACCGCCTTGCCCGCGCCGGAATACCCGAGGATCGCGGCGGTTTCCGACCACATATTGCCGATAAAGCTGTTCTGCGCGCAGATCAGCGACGTGGCGACAAAGATGAACACCATATAGATCGCCGTCGCCGCCACGATGTACAAAAGCTGTCCCCACGCCCACGTGTAGCGCTTCATGCGTACCAGGTAATACGGCACGCCCGCGCCGAGGAACGGAATGTCCGCAAACAGCAGGACGAGCAGCAAGGAGATCAGCAGCACGGAGTTCGCGTCTCCGAACGTCCACACGAACGGCTCGAACGCCTGCATCGCGGTGTTCATGTCGTAGGCAAACGACGCCGCCTTGTCGGAAAGCAGAAAGCACAGGATGAACGCGAGCGCAAACGTCAGCACGATGCGCATATTCCCGCGCCACATGCGGAAATTGTACCCACAGACCGACAGCACCTTATGCAGCGGCCCGGCCTTGCCGGAGGGGCGCTTTGCCCTGTCGATCCGGTTCTGGATCGGACGCGGCTTGAAGATCTGCCGGAACCGGTGCTCGGCTTCGCCGCCGCGCAGCTTGTTTTCGGTCAGCGCATAGAAGCCGAGCAGCAGGATCGTCAGGATAATGGCGGTCAGAAGCATCGCGCTCTTGCCGCCGAGCGGCCACGCGCCGTTCAGCGTCAGATAGTTTTTCGGGTTCAGCATGAACGTCGAGCGGAAATAGCGTTCCTGCAAAATGATCAAGACGTAATACAGGATGAACGGTGCGGCGTAGGCCAGATAGATGTTCCCGGTCATGGTGGAAAGCAGCATCCCGACGAGCGCCCAGCACGCGCCCTGCAAAAAGAACAGCCACGCCCGAAATGCGATCTGCCCGAACAGCGGCTCCACATAATAGTCCACCAGGACCTCATGCGGCATCAAAAGCAGCGCAAACAGCCCGTAGGCCGCAAAGATGCCGACGACCAAGGCCAGTCCGCCGGAGAGCGCGCAGCCGATCTCCTTGCCGACGACGTACTTTGTCACGCTTGTCCGCGGGAGGAACGATTTGATATAGCCGCTTTTTTCGTCGTCCACAAACGCCGAGGTATAGGGGATCGCGGCGATGATCGGCGTGACGAGCAGCAGCATATCGCTGCCCATCGCCTTCAGCAGCAGCGTTTCATGGTAGCCCAAGGCGCAGTAGGGGTATTCGGAGAAAAAGACTTCGTACAGATCGGAAAAGGCCGCAAAGCAAAGGCACAGCAGCGCCCCGCCCGCCGCGAGCCAAAAATACAGTCCGCCGATGGCGCGCTTTACGTCGGTCCAGATCGTTCTCATGCGTTCCCCCTCTTTTTCCCGAAAGCCTTGTCGATACAAACAGTATAAAAGGTATTTATGGCCAAACTGTTACTAAGTTGTCTCGAAGTTGTAATTTGTTGCGGCCCCGGCGCTCTCCTTATAAGAGCGCCCCGCCGCCCGCCCGGTCGCTTCCGTTGTTCTCTATACCGATTATACAGCCGAGTTGTAACAGAATTGCGTTATAAGTATGAACAAGTCCCATTTTCCGCAAAGATTCCGCATTTCTTTTACAAAACCCCGGCGCTGGCGCGTCGGGGGGAAGAATATCCGTATATTGACAAGGGAAAGACGGCCACAGAATGGTAAGGCCCGCGTCATCGGAAGGAACCGCCCATGTGAACACGCGTGCCGTCGATGGCATTAAAGCCGTAGGCAAAGGGTTTGTCCGTCTGTTTTTCATGATGCAAGTCGTAAGCATCCATCAGGTATGATCGGTTTTCCGCTTTATTCACCCGACATCTTCACGCGTGTGCCGTCAATCGCGTTGAATCCGTATGCGATCACGCCTGCGCATTTCTGACTGCCGGGCAGGTCTTTATCGTAAACGCCGATCATACACACCCATGTCGGCATCAAATACGCCAGTTCCTTTTCGTCACGTGCTCGCTGAACCGACAGCGTCAAAATAAGCTGTTCAACCCGCAATTCATAACCGGTTCTCTCCTTTAGATATGCCACGCCCACGCTGATACTGCGCTTGAGAATATCCTTCAGCTCCTCAAACGGCATCAGCCGCACATCTTCGTTGACAACCTCCTGCACGGCATACGGATAGACCCATGCAAAGTCTTCTACGCCCTGCTCGCTCACGTATATCTTTATGGATTCATTTCCCATTCCGGCGTTGTAGGTCGGGATATTCGCATAGGACAGGAATCCGCTGGTTGCGCCGTCATAATACTTTACGTCCAGCGGATAATATTCATAGTTTCTGACGTATTGCAAATACCATCCCGTACTCCATATCGCGTTGCCCTCCAGATCAAAGTAGCAGGCCTCCTCCTGCTTGCAAAGCGAAAAGCCCTCAATATTGACACCGCGCAAAAAGGCTTCCGCCTGCTCCCGCGCCTGTTCCGATGAGAGGCTTGGTATAACCGTCGTCATTTCTTCCGATTCTTCCTCTTCGTCTCCGAAAAGCAGAACGCCGTCTTCCACGTCCGTCTTGGAATATACGATGCCGGTGTTCCGACGGCTGAAAAGCAATCCACTTGCAGAAGCGGACGCTTTCATCTTTTGTCCTTTTGCGGTCAACAGGGTGATCTGAAGCGGCTCGTCCGTACACTCGATATGATTCGTCTCTATGAATTCTGCGTCTGTGGCCGTTGCTTGCTGCTTGTCCCAGTTCAGTTCTCTGGCACGCTTTGTTTTGCCGAGCTCCATAGCGCGGCGGATGGCTTCGTCATAGTCCTCCTCGGATAAGCCGGTTCCCTCCCGGTATGCGATCACGTCCGGAAACATAGCGTCCATGATCGGCTGCATCATCTCTTTTGTGAATCCCGTCCTTTTGACGGTTCTTACGGGAAAAACGGTTTGTCCCGAGGTGATGACCTCCGCATCGATCTGTACGGTGATGTATTTCGTTTTGATTTCGTCCGTCCACCGCTCCGGCACAGCGAAGGTCGGCAGCGGCTGATCGGTTCCGCTGCCGGTCGGCGCCGGTGTTTCCTCGATGCGTTTTTCGGCAAGGTTATCCCCGCGGTTCACGATAAACTCCGTTTCCGGCGTCGGCTGACAGGCAAGCCCTATCGCCATTCCGCCCGCTGCAAGCCAAAGGCACAGCTTACGGATCACACGCTTTTCCTTCTTCCTAACCATACACACTCGCCCCTCGTTTCTTTTGCAGCGCACGCCATGCTTTCGCTTTCCTGCTGCTCAATATATCAATTATACAACCGAGTTGTAACAGAATTGCGTTATAAGTATGAACAAATTCTATTTCCTGCAAAGATTCCGCATTTCTTTGACAAACCCGCGGCGCAGCGAGGCGTCCCTTTGACCGCAAAAGCTGAAAGCAAAAAAAGAAGCGCCGCGGCGCTTCAAAATCGGTTGCTATGCACTTAATGGGCTTCGCTTTGGGCGTAGGTGCGCTCGACCATGGCGATCATCACGACCGCGAACAGGGCGATATACAGCGGCAGGATCCAAAGGCCGGTGAGGCTCGACAGAAAGCCGAACAGCGGCGGGGCGAACGTGGA
>JAFUDD010000300.1 GCA_017459315.1 Clostridia bacterium
GACTATCGGCAGAAGTACAGCGACGCGCCGGACGAGCCGATCGGCGTTCCAAACGACGGCACGCTGTATACGGAATCGGAGTACGACGACGGCAAGGTTGCAGCGTCGCATACCTGCATCCAAGCGGAATCGAAGGAAGCGGGCATCCGTTTTACGGTATCCAACAGCTTCGATAACGACGCGCCGATCAAAACGACACTCTACGACGACCTTGGGAAGGAGATTGGCTTCTCCATACGTAACGTCGAGCGAAGCGCCTCATTCACCTTTATCAAGGACAACGACCCGAAGGCGCAATGCTACCGGTGGGAACAGGAAATCACCGCTTCGGACGTCATTCCCGCGGAAGCCGCCCATTCGCTGACCGCCACGCCGCAAAGCGCGTGGGAAGCGGCGCGGACGCTGCTTGTTGATATGGGCCTTTCGGACGAATACGCGGCACAGCGGCTGTTTCTGATTAAGGATTGGGGGCCGGACGACGAGCCGCGCGAGTTTGCGTACCGGGTCGTCTGTACGCACAAGGTATACGGCGCGTCCGCACTGATGATTGGAAACATCAGGGACGAGGGCGACCTCGACATGTACGCCCCGTCGTGGCGGTACGAGCGATTCTACATTGACGTCGGCAACGACGGTGTGTATTGCATACAGTTGCTTGCGCCGCTGACGCTTGGCGAAACCCTGATCGAGCAGACGAGCCTGATGCCGTTTGCCGAGATACAAGCGGTGATCGAAAAAATGCTGCCGATCGTCTACGCCGACGAAAACGGCGACAACAGCGATCTGCCGGACGATCGGTGTTACGAAAAGCACATCAATCGCGTGGAGCTGGGGCTTTGGCGCGTGCGCGAGCAGGATCGCATCGATCGCGGCCTGCTGATCCCGGCGTGGGCGGTCTACGCGAACACCGTGGAAATCGATACGCTTGGCGGCTACGGTTGGCGGGACTATCAACCGATTCTGCTTGTCAACGCCGTGGACGGCAGCGTGATCGATACGAACGCGGGATATTGAGCGCATTACGCAAGTGCAAAGCGCAATGAAACATGTCAGCGTCATATGAAATGTTTGCTGTGCAAACATGAAGGAGGATTCTCCTTGCGGAGAATCGGAATTGTGGTGTATAGACAATCAAAAACGGGTATCGGTAATCCGATACCCGTAACATTTTTGGCTTTATTCCTTCACCAGCACCCGATATCCGCACGGCGGGACGGGGACGCGGACGCTTGCGCCCGCTTGGAATGTGTCGCCGTTTTCGGCGGTATAGTCGCCTGCGAACGGGACGGGGGAATCGCCGTCCGGCCCCTCGAACAGCAGGGTTGGGAACAGGACCGCGTTTTGCGCGGCGTCGGAACGGCTGACGAGCACGATCACAACGTCCGTTTCGTCGTAGCGGATCACCGTGAACAGGTCACGTCCGACCGCGCCCATGCGCATACGGCCGGTGCGCAGCACGGCGTGCTTTTCCCGAAGCGTCGTCAGCGAAGCGACGGTTTGGATCAGCGTCTGATCCGCGGTATCCCACGGATAGGTCTTGCGGTTAAAGGGATCACGAAGACCCGTCTGCCCGGCTTCGTCGCCGTAGTACAGGCACGGCACGCCGGGGATCGCCACCGCGAGCGCGACGGCTGCGGCATAGCGCCGCTTGGCGCGTTCCACGTCGGTTGCATCGGGAGCAAAGGCCAGCTGCACCTCGCGCGGGGTGGCTTCGGAATCCGGCGCGCCCGCAAACGCGGAAATCGCGCGGCCGATATCGTGCGAGCTGAGCATGTTCAGACACGCTTCGTAAAAGTCCTTCGGGTAGCTTTCCCGGATGCGCTGCAGGCTGTCGTCGAGCGTATAGGCGTCGATCTCATTACAGAAGAAGCGGCGCACCGCGCGAAGAAACGGATAGTTCATCGGCGCGTCCAATTCGTCGCCGTTGCAGTAGCCGCGGCGTCCTTCCGGCCCCATTTTGGTGGCGCAGTCCTCCCAGACCTCGCCGAGC
>JAFUDD010000301.1 GCA_017459315.1 Clostridia bacterium
AAAGACGTTGCTTCGTTTCGATTCGAAAGCAGTTTCAAGTACAGACGGGTCTGTTTCCTTTTTGATTTCCGGTTCCAAAGATTCCGGTTCGACTGCTTCGACAGGCTCCGGAATAGTATTCTCTACGGTTTCCCTCGCTTCTATCATGACCGATTCGTCATTCTGTGTTTCTACCGGCTCATTCGTCGCGGAAGCCTCCGCCCAATCCTCCGTTTGTTCCGCGCTTGGCTCGTCGTTCTTCACATTGTCGGAAACGGATTCATTTTCCATGTCAGAAGTCGAAGTCGGATTTTCTGCCGATTCAGAGACCGATACTGCCGGACCAGGGTTCATCGAAGCAAAAGCTTCGTCAGACGAAGAAGCGAGCTTCTCTTTTTCCGCCGCCAGAAATGCGGCAAACGTGGACGCCGGACGATGAGCGCGATACCCGTCATCAGCAGATTCGGGATTCGCCCAGTATTCGTCGATCTTGCGTTTGATCGGTGCGAACACAGAACTGTCTTCTTTCTCGGCAGCCCGTTTTTTGATATTTTCGGCGCCTGTGTAGCGCAGCTTTGCCGGCACCTTATAGCCCAACTGATCGGCAGGCGATCCGGCCAAAACGGTATCCACGGCAGTCTGCGCGGTCTTTTGGGTTTTCGGTACGCGAATCGAAAGAAGTGACTGCTGCGGTAGCTTGGAACGCAGATGGGACTCGATCCCCCATAGAATCAAGCACAGAATTGCGCTGATAAGAATCAGAATCATAGCGACGCCCAAGCCGTTTCGGAACGTCTCTCGGATTTTATCGGATAGATCCTGCACAAACGTATTGGAATGATAGATGATCGTGTTATTCTCAGTCCGTTCGGCCAGCGTTGAAAGCTGTTCCAGATTCAGTGAAATCGTCTCTGTCTGATAGTTCTGACCGGTCGTGTCTTTTGCTGTTACGCGGAACGAAACGGACGGTATGCCGTCCACCTGATAAACGGCCTGATAAAAGGTTTCGCCGCGCTGCAGCTCGTCGAAAGCTGTTACAGTTCCGAATACGGTCAATTCCGACAGCACGGCGTCTGTGATGCGCACATCGGAATAGTTTCGGATTTCAATCTGAATGACGCAGCACAGCTTCCCGTTTTCATCGTAATAGGCATCGGCGACCGTGGCAAGCAGGCTGAGCCGGACGGCGTCGGAGGTCACATAAGGAATACAATCATAGCTGTTGGCATCGACGAAAGTGAAATCATCTTCAAAGTAATCCTTGCCGGTCAAACGGAAGCGCACGGTACGAACAAGCCCTGCCGAATATGCCGAGGGCACATTAAAGGTCAATACTTTTTGCTGCTGTGCCGCAAGGTCAAACGGCTTATCTATCTGCGTATTGATCTCGTCATACAGCTGCAGCTGCTTCATGGCGCGATTGCCGGTATTGGTGATCGTGATGGCAAACGTCGTGCCGTCTTCGTTGGACGGATATTGCTGCACATCTATGCGTATGCCGATCACGACTGCGCCGACTGTCAAAACCTCCTTGCACGCCGTCGAAGTCTGACGCTGTGCCGCTATATACGTTGCCGTCGGCTGAAACACCATATCGGATTCGCCCATCGTATACTCGATCGGCACCGTGACAGCAGCTCCTGCCGTCAGCTCGGTACCCGG
>JAFUDD010000302.1 GCA_017459315.1 Clostridia bacterium
CACAGGAACAGCACCGGAACGGGCAGCTTGCCGGCAAAGTTGATCATCCAGAATGCGGTCACAATACCGCCGACGAGCATCTGTCCCTCCGCCCCGATGTTCCAGAATCGCATCTTAAACGCGGGCGCAAGACCGATGGCGATACAGGTCAGCATCATCAGATCGCGGACCATGAACCAAACGCGCTTCTCGGTGCCGAACGCGCCGTTGAACATCGAAACATACACGCGGATCGGGTTCAGCCTGACGACGGCGTAAATGATAAACGCATTGACGATCAGCGCGAGCAGGATAGCGATTAAGCGAATGCCCCATGCTTTCCAAGCGGGGATCCCGTCTCTTTTTGAAATATGCATATCAGTTGCCTCCCCCGAGCTTTGTCATCATCAGGCCGACTTCCTCCTTGGTGATGGAGCGGCCGTCCACGATACCGGACACCTTGCCGCCGCACAGCACCAGAATCCGGTCGCACAGCTCCAGCAGCACGTCGAGGTCCTCGCCGACATAGATCACCGCGACGCCCTTCATCTTCTGCTCGGTCAACAGGTTATAGATCGTATAGGAGGTGTTGATGTCAAGGCCGCGCACCGCGTAAGCCGTCATCAGCACGGTCGGGTTCTGCTCGATCTCGCGTCCGACCAGAACCTTCTGCACGTTGCCGCCCGAAAGCCGGCGCAGCGGCGTCCGGTCGATATCCGGCGTGACGACCTCAAGGTCGTTGACGATCTTCTGCGAGAGCTTTTTCGGGAACTTCCGGTCGAGGATCGGGCCCTTGCCTCTGCGGTAGCTGCGCAGCATCACGTTCTGCATGATGTTCATGCTGCCGACCAGACCCATGCCGAAGCGATCCTCCGGCACGAACGAGAGCAGCACGCCCTCCTTGATGATATCGAGAGGATCCATGCCGTTCAGCACACGCTCCTTGCCGTCCGGCTCGATATACACGATGCGTCCGCCGTTTTCGATCTTCTGCACGCCCGCAATCGCTTCGAGCAGTTCCTTCTGGCCGCTGCCCGCAATGCCCGCGATGCCGAGGATCTCGCCGGCCATAGCCGTGAACGTCACATCGTCGAGCTTGTTGACGCCCTCCTTGTCCTTCACGGTCAGATGCTCGACCAGGAGCCGGTCGCGCTTTTCCTTCGCCTCCGGCCGGTCGATGTTCAGGCTCACCGCGCGGCCGACCATCATATCCGTCAGCGACTGCTGCGACGCATTCGCGGTCGGCACATCGCCGATATACTCGCCCTTGCGCAAAACGGCGACACGGTCGGACACCGCCAGCACCTCGTGCAGCTTATGCGTGATAATGATGATCGCCTTGCCGTCTGCGCGCATGTTGCGCATGACGGTGAACAGCTTTTCCGTTTCCTGCGGGGTCAGAACCGCCGTCGGCTCGTCAAGAATCAGAATATCGGCGCCGCGATACAGCACCTTGACGATCTCGACCGTCTGCTTCTGCGAAACGGACATATTATAAACCTTTTGATTCGGATCAATTTCAAATCCATAGCGGTCGGCAATCTCGCGCACGGCCTTGGCAACCGCTGCCTTATCGAGCTTGCCCTTTTCGCCCTCCAGACCGAGGATGATATTTTCGGCGGCAGTAAACACATCCACGAGCTTGAAATGCTGATGGATCATGCCGATATGCAGATCGAACGCGTCCTTCGGGGATTTGATCTCGACCTTTTTGCCGTCCACGTAAATCTCGCCCTCATCGGGATAGTAAATGCCGGACAGCATGTTCATCAGCGTTGTCTTGCCGCTGCCGTTCTCACCGAGCAGCGACAAAATCTCGCCCTTCTGCAAGGTCAGGTTGATGTCGTTGTTGGCGACGACCTTGCCGAATCGCTTGGTGATGTGTTTCAGTTCAATGGCGTTTTCCAAGTTGATCATCCTTTCTGGCGGAAGTTCGTTCGGGGGATGCGGTCTATCCTCATTATAACAGTCCCGAACGGCCTTGTAAACGAGTGTCTTACAAAATTTTTGCGATGCTGAAAAATATTTTGTGTCTGTAAAAGGAAAAGGTGGCTGCACGAAAGACAGCCACCTTTGCTTACGGTGCTTAGCCCAATTCGGTGATGCCGTCGATGCGGAGACCGAAGGACGGAGCGGACTGGAAGTAGGACTCATGATAGTAACCGTCGAACATAGCGTTGTCCGCGTCGTTCGTCCAATCGCCATCGGTGTCGGTCGCGAACGCTTCGGTGACTTCTGCGCCGCCGACGGTGAAGGTCTTCTGATCGAAGACATGCAGCTCGCCCGCCTTGATCGCGGCGATGGTCTTATCGACTGCTTCCTGAGTGCCCGGTGCGCAGGATTCGCCCAGCGGCGTCACGGCGACGGCGTTGGTCTCGAAGCCCTGTGCCCAGTTGGTGTCAAATTCCTTGCCATCCTTAACGGCGCCGATCGCGTAGGTGTAGTACACATCCCACTCGTTCGTCGGGGAGGTCAGCGCAGCGGTCGGAGCGACGGAGAGCATGTCCACGTTGTAGCCGACGGAGTAAACGATGGTGCCGTTCTTGAGGGCTTCTTCGCAGGTGGACGGAGCGCCGGTGGAGTCGGCATGCTGTCCGATGATGATGCAGCCGCGCTCGATCAGAGCGGTCGCCGCTTCGGATTCACCGGTGATGTCGAACCAGGAGTTGGTGTACTGAACATCCATGTGGACGTTCGGAACCACGGAACGGAGGCCGAGGAAGAACGCGGTGTAGCCGGAAACCACCTCTGCATACGGATAAGCGCCGACGTAGCCGATCTTGTAGTTGCCGTCCGCGTCGATGTTCTTGTCCGCAACCTTGCCTTCGTCGATCAGCTGCTGGAGCTTCATGCCCGCGACGATGCCGCCGACATAGCGCGCTTCAAAGATGTTGGTGAAAGCATTGTGGAAGTTCGCAAGGCCGGAAGCCTTCGCGGTGTCGCCGGTCATTGCGACGAACTGCACTTCGGGATGCTCCTCAGCCGCCTGCTGCGTGTAGGACTGATGGCTGTAGGAGTTGGTGATGACGAGCTTGCAGCCCTGCTCAACACAGTCGATGCAGGCGTCGTAGCACTGCTCATCCTCGGGTACGTTGTACTTCCAAACGACGTTCGCATCGGTCAGGCCGAGGTTTGCAATCGCCTTCTGTACGCCGACCATGTGGGCGTAGGTGTAGCCTTCATTCTCGTCGCCGACGAGAACAACGCCGACCTTGAACGTATCGGCAGCGGGGGCCGCATCCGTCTTGGTCTCGGTAGTCGTTTCGGTCTTGGTCTCCGTCTTGGTATCCGTCGTCGTGTTGGCGGCGGGCGTGCTCGCGGTGCAGGCAACAGCCAGAACCATCAGCATGCAGAGAACGATAGCCAAAAACTTCTTCATTCGTTTCCCTCCTTGATATTGTTCATGTTAGATATATTGAAACACGTTGCCGTGTCACAACCCGTTTTCAAGGGAAAAGTATATAAGTATTTTATCAAAATTCCCTTTGTAAAGTCAAGATATTTTGCCGTATATGCGTAAATAATGCGTATTTTTTGGACAATATGCCGGTAATTCCCCCGCCTATAAACACAAATACAACCGAGCGTCTCGATTGTATGAATTCGTTATTCGCAGAGCGCGCGCAGCTCGTCGCGCTTTCGGGCGATCTCGTTAAGATACGGCGCATAATCGGCCTCGGCATATCCGCACCATGCGAACACGCCGATCCACAGCGTCATGTGGTACACGGTCTTAAACAAATAGGAAAGCGGCAGCCATGCGCTCTCGATCAGGCGCAGGCCGTTGCACAGCGCAAAAAGGAAGTTCGCGGCAAAATTGAGCAGAAACGCCGTCAGCACGCGCCGAAGCCACCGTTCCATCGCGGATACGGATTCCTTGCGAACCGTCCAAAAGAGCAGAAGCCCCACGACGATCATACAAATCAGATAGATTTCCGCATACAGCACCGACGCCATTTCGTTACACTCCCGCTGCCCCCGTCATCCGATCAGAACATTCCGCCCCTTTTACGGCATCGTAAAAATAATATCATATTTTACCATTGTTTGCAATATAATAGTTAAGCGGGAATCAAAAAAGACAGGCAGCTGCCTGTCCGTCGTATGCAAGCATTCTCAGCCCTTCAGGCCGCGCGCCTGCCGATCCATGTCCTCCACAACGATGTCGTAGATCTCGCCGAGCGAAGCGCAGTATTCCAGCACCTTCCACGGCTCGTTGGTGTGGTAATGAATCTTGATCATCTCCGAAAATCCGACGGCCAAAAGGCTGTCGCCGACAAAGTTCTTGGTGAAGTATTCGTTGATCGCGTCCTCGTCCAGATCGTGACCGTCAATCAAAAGCTGCGTATCGTAACGATACTCAATGGTTTGTTCGCTCATGCGCTCTCTCCTTTACTGCGATACCGCCAGTATACCATAGAAGTTTCAAAAAGAAAAGGAAGAATTTCCCGATAGAATCCTTCTTCCTGTTGTCTGCTCTTATTTTCCATCATCCTCGGCAAACACGATCGGCTCCTCGGCCGGCGCAAACAGGTCGTACTTCTCGATTTCCGGATCGTAGGGATCGAGGGGCGACGGCGGCAGGATGCCCTTCCATTTCAAAATACCGTACAGCGCGACGCCGAACAGAATGAACAGGCTGACGACCTGCGAAAACGCAAGGCTGCCGTAGCCGCCGCGCACGGCATCGTCGCGGAAGAACTCAATGACAAAGCGGAACGCCGCATACGCCGCAAGGTACAGCCCGACAAGGTTGCCGCGCCGTTCCTCCTTTAAGTGGAAAAGCAGCCACAGCAGCACGCCGAACAGGACAAAATTGAACGCGGATTCAAACAGCTGCACGGGCAAACGGCTGTCCCAAAAGTGCGCGCAAAACGCATTGTCCATGTGCACGCCGTAACAGCACGGCTGCCAGACGAGCTCGCCGTCCACCATTTCATGCCCGAAATAGCAGCCGATCCGCGCGAAGCCGTGAAACAGCGGCGTCGATACCGCGACAATGTCCCACGCAAGGCGCTTCTTTTTCAGGAGCTTCCAAAACAGTGCGGCCATCATGCCGAAGTAGCCGAGCAAGCCGCCGTAAAACACGATGCCGGAGTTTTCAAACAGCAGCTTTAGGGTGATATTCTCCACCCCGCGCGAACGGAGATAGGTTTCATAGGAGATCATGCCGAACAGCTTCGCCCCGACGATCAGCCCGACAAGCGACAGCAGCATCAGCGGGATCTGCCGCACCCAGTTCTGCCGGAGCTTAAAGCACAGCAAAAGGGCGCACACGAACGCGGTCAAAAGGCCGAGTGCCGCAAACACGCCGTAGGTGAGCACATGTTCGAGAAAAAAGTTTTTTACCGCTTCCATGCGCCCATTATAGCGGGAAAAGCGCGCGTTGGCAACCCGATTGCGCGACGAAAGTCCCCGATTTCACACGAAATTCACACAGGAAATTGCCTGTTTTTGGGAGATTGCTTGACGGTGCCGTGAAAACCTGTTACGATACGCATAAGCTAAAGCAGCGGCGCCTTTCGCCGCCCTCGGCTGTCTATCAAAAAAGAAAAGGAGGCTTTCCATGAAACGCCCGATTCTGTTTCTTCTTTCCCTCGCGCTGTTGCTTTCTGTCGGCTGCGCTATGCGGGAAGCCGCCGTTACCCGGTCGATGACCGTTCCCGCCGATACCGCCGCGCCGAGCGAGCCTCCGGCGGAATCGACTTCCGCCCCCGCCGAGCCCGCGCCGGCAAGCCTGCCCGAAGGCGCCGTGATCGTATACAGCAGCCCCGAGGAAAACGACTTTGCTTTCGTTCTACCGGACGGCTGGACCTACGATATGACCGAGGACGGAGCGGACCTCAGGCAGCTTGACGATCCGCTGAACTTTCTGCCGGTCACGGCGGAGATCGACTGTTTGCCGCGCACCGACCTTTCCGCGCTTTTCGAGGAGCTGAAGGGGCAGTTTTCCGAAGAGGGCTTTGCCTTTGCCGATCCCGCGGAAATCACGGTTGCCGGACGCTACGCGGGACAGCACAGCGAAAACCTTGTCTACATTGAGGAGATCGGCGTGGAGGTTCTGCTCCATGCCGTTGCATGGGAAGCGGACGACCGCACCTATACGGCGACGCTGATCGCGCCCGCTGAGGACGACGGCGCCAAGGCCGCGTTTGCCGCGCTGCTGGACAGCTTTATGCCCGCAAGTGACTATCTTGCGGCAGGTCATGCTGCGCCGGAGCCCACGCCTGTGCCGGAAGAACCGGAAGACGCTCCCCCGGTCACGCCCGTGCCGAAGGAAACCGTCACGCTGGCACTCGATCACGCGGTTCTGATGGACGAGGACGGCCTGAAGGTGACGGCTCTCGGTTTTGCGGAGGGATGGTTCGGCCCGGCGCTGTCTCTGGAGCTTGCAAACACGTCTGCGCGGGAGGTCACGTTTACGATGGATCGCCCCGCCGTCAACGGCTATATGATGGATACGATGTCGCTTTATGCGACCGTCCCCGCCGGGCAGACGGTGGTACAGGAGGTTTCGGTGTACGACAGCGAGCTGGCGCGCTGCGGCATCGACGAAATCGCCGTCGTGGAATTTGAACTTCGCGTGACCGCCGATCTGTGGGAAACGGTCTATACCTCGCCGCGCCTGCGTCTCGAAACCGACGCCGTCCAAACCTATACGCAGGTCTATGCGGATGCGGGCACGCCGCTGTATGACACGGATGAGCTTCGTATCCTCTGTCCCGGTCTTGAAACGGACGGCTGGTTCGGTCAAACCGTGGTCTTTACGTTTGTGAACGCCTCCGACCGTGCGCTTGCCGTTTCGTTCCGCAGCGCCGCCATCAACGGCATAGAGGCCGACACGTTCTTTTCGGTCACGCTGCTGCCCGGCACCCGTGCTGTGCGGGTCTGCTACTTCTCTCCCGCCGCGGGCGAAACGTTCGGCGACGCCTACCGCACCGGTGCGTTCGCGTTCCACATCTACGACGCCGAAACGTATGATACCGTTGCCGATACCGAGCCGGTCGAGATCACATTTGAATAAGCGGTTCCTAGCGTGTCAAAAAAACTTTTGACACGCTGAGACAGGCTGTTCGGGAAGGGCGGCAGAAGAGCTATTCTCTAAAGGGTGGTTTTCAAACAATAATGAGTTGACGGAGGAAACGCATCAATCCTCCGTCTTTTTTTATCGCTTGGCTCCCCTGTGCAAGGGGAGCTGTCGAGGCTTTGCCGAGACTGAGGGGTTGTTAAACTAGGGATTGAACACAACAACCCTTCCGTCAGCCTTCGGCTGCCACCTCCCCTTACACAGGGGAGGCAAGATCGATTGCGTCGGAAGAGTGCAGTTATACACCACCTGCGGCGGCGATACGTGCGCTGACAAGCAAAACCCTCCGAAAAGGAACTGCTTCCCGGAAGGTCTGCATCTGATTTTTCCCAAAGACAGGAACTTTTTGAATAGACGATCTGCTATTCGCCCAAATAACTTGCGACAAATTCTTCAACATCTGAATAACGTTTGACGCTGATTCCCGCCTGTGTATAGACCTGCTCATATTTCTGCAAGTACCGATCAAAGATTTTGACATTATCTTCAAGAGAATCCGGGTTGTATTCATCCATAACAGAGAAGGAACCGATATCTGCTTCCTCCGCAATCTCAGAGAGCATATATTGAAAACTGCACATATTCATAAAAGAAGCAAAAGCATCGGCATTTTTGACCGCTTCTTCCACTTTATTTCGCCAATTGGAAAACATTTCCTCATATGTTCCGGATAATGATTCTGAGGGTTTTGCTTTTCGTTTATCTTTTCGTGTGTAGCTTTCTGCATAAAGAATCAGATCCTTCAACAAATTGCGCAGTTGTTCAATATCCTTACAGGCAATCACTTTTTGAATCGATTGCACAAGAACATCGTCAATCGGCAGTGCTGTCAATTCTTCAAAGGTTCGTTTCACACCGCGTTTAAAGTATTGCCCATGATAAAGCATTATGGCATCTGAAACATTAGATATCACGCCGCATGCCTCCATGCGTACCTGTCCGAATCCTTCTTGCAGGCAGGCATTTGCATAAGCGATTTTTGCCTTATCGACTAATTCGTAAACTCTTGAGAACCGTTCCTCGGAACACAGAATCTGTTTTGCCTGCGCTTTTAATTTCATGAACTCGTCATACGCATCTTGATGCTTTACATATACGATCCTTGAGTCCATCAGCTTAGACAAACGAGCGTGGTGACATTCTGCATCCCATTTCAATCCGCTCAAGGTTGTGCAATAAATGTCGTACCCGACTTTCCTGTCATCCAGAATAAACCCCGTTCCAAGCTTCCATCCTTCATCATTTTCGATCAATATAAGCAGATCCAAATCGGATTTTTCATATTCGTCTTCCGTGTCAGCCGAGCCATATATTCCGATCAGCGCCAAAGAATCAGGACAGATTTGATTTGCTTTATCGATTACGGCTTGGATGATTTTTTGATTTACAAGATTCATTATAAGA
>JAFUDD010000303.1 GCA_017459315.1 Clostridia bacterium
GATATCCCAAGCAAAGCTAATCCGATATACGGCGGGTGTCTGCGATTCGACAAAAATAGTTGAGAGCACATGATAAGTCCTGCATAGTAAGCGCCCACAGACAATATATGCGGTTCGCGTATTTGTAACGGTGTCGTTTGCAGCCATGCTGTGAGTCGATCTATATACACCAAGGCTCCGTACGGTATAACGGATAACCCCTTCGCCACATGCGGCATGAACGGTGATAGAAAGACAGACAGAAAGGCCATCGGCATTAGAATCGGCAATACCGGCGCCAGCAGCAACGACATCGGTACCGACATCCATGATACGGAACCGAACAACGAAGCCTGCAGCGGCAGAATGCCGACGATGGCCGCAGTTGATCCGATCAGCGCCCTTGACAGGCGATTGTCCGGCAAGTGCAGCAGATTCGTCAGCGGCTTTGTCAATAAAAGAATGCCCGCCATGGAGCCGAACGAAAGCAAGAAGCTCGCCGTATATAGGCTATACGGATTCAGGAACAATACGGCGGCCAGAGAAAAGCAATAGGCGCTTGGCGGATCGGATTGCCGATCCTGCAACAGCGGAAGCTGCAGCGCGAGCAGAAAGAACGTGGCACGAAGGACAGACGGCGTAAACGCGGTCAACGCACAGTAGAACGAAGCAAAGACCATAATGAGCAGTAGATTCAGCCATCGCTTGCCGGTGCGCAGCAACGATCCGATCAGCGTCAACAGAACGGTGATGTGCATACCGGAGACAGCAAACAAGTGCAGGATGCCGCTGTTCGTAAACTGTTTTTGCTCCATATACGTGAAGTCCGAACGGTCACCGAGCAGCATGCCCTTCGCAATAGACGCTTTATCGCCGTACAGTCTGTCCGCCGCAAATGAAAACGAACGTCTGAGGCGTAGAAGCTCACCGTATGCATCGTTGCTTTGCGAAAGAACTACCGGTATCTCCCCTGTCTCTGCTGTGGTGAAAATGCCTTTTGCCCTGTCCTGCGTATCTGCATCTGCTTTTGCGGTCACATGAACTTCAATCCTATCGCCGTAACGGATATCGGCAACAGGCATTTTCACAGTCGCTTTCGCATGCAAATGCGTGTCGTCCAAGGCTACGTTCCGAACGGTAAGGTGCATTACGGTCTTTCCGACTTCCGGCGCTTCGGATACCGTACCGCGCAGGAGATATCCTCCTTCCGGCACAGCGTCCTTCGCAATATAATATGTTCGTGCACAAAGAATAGCAAAGCAGATAAGCAGCAGCAGCCAACTTGTCCGTTTGCGAAGCATGACAGCAGCGCCCAAAGCGAGAACAGCTAAACTGATGGTTACCCAAGCAGACGGCAGCAACGATCCGCAAAGCACGCCAAGAAGGGCGCCCGCTGCTGCGCCGATCATGGGGCGAGTATGAAAATACAATCTGTTCCGTTCCATAGTCTTCAGTATAACAAACAGAACAGCAGGAAACAAGAGAAAGGATAACATTTATGAACGCAGCATTACAGAATGTGATTGCCTCCTCCCGAAAAATCGTCTTTTTAGGCGGCGCAGGGCTCAGCACCGAAAGCGGCATACCGGATTTCCGCAGCTCAGACGGCATATATAAAGCGAGGAAAGCATACGGTGTTCCGCCGGAGGTTTTGCTTTCGCATGACTTTTTTGAGGAGTATCCGGAAATCTTCTTCGACTATTACCGAAAAAATCTGCTCTATCCGGATGCAAAGCCCAACAATGCGCATAAGGCTTTGGCGAAACTTGAACGTGACGGCAAGCTGAACGCCGTGATCACTCAAAATATAGACAACTTACACCAGCTTGCGGGAAGCAAGCGCGTTCTAGAACTGCACGGCAGCGTATACCGGAACCATTGCATCAAGTGCCGCAGGTTCTATCCCGTGGAAACGATCATGCAGGCGAAAGGTGTGCCGTATTGCGAATGTGGTGGCATTATTAAGCCGGATGTTGTGCTTTATGGAGAAGGTCTCGACCAACGTGTTCTGATGGATTCGATCCGCGCTATTCGTGAGGCGGATACAATGATCGTAGGCGGGACATCTCTTGCCGTGTACCCTGCAGCCGGTTTGATTGATTATTTTACCGGAAAGAATCTTGTTTTGATCAATCTTTCCGAAACGCCGCGGGATTCCGATGCGACTCTTTGTGTGCATGAAAAAATTGGTGAGGCGCTTTCCTTTGTGTTGGAAGATTGACATTCGATGGTAATTCTTTTATAATATATTTACAAAAATGCAGTTTCGAAAGGAATTTTACGATGGCCGATTGCAACCATGACTGCAGCAGCTGCGGTAAGACCTGTGCGGAGCGTGCTCCGCAGGATTTGCATGAAAAGCCGCATGCGCAGTCGCACATCAAAAAAGTAATTGCTGTCGTCTCCGGAAAAGGCGGCGTCGGCAAATCGCTTGTCACCTCCCTATTGGCGGTAAACAGCTCCAGAAACGGCTTCCGCACTGCAATTCTGGACGCTGACATTACAGGCCCCTCCATACCGAATGTTTTCGGCGTACATGAAAAGGCTCTTGGTAACGGAGAAGGCATCCTCCCCGTCAGAAGCAAGACCGGTATTGACCTGATGTCGATCAATCTGCTTTTGGAAAACGAAACGGACCCGGTCGTATGGCGGGGCCCGATCATTGCGGGCGCCGTTAAGCAATTCTGGACCGAAGTGATTTGGTCGGATGTTGATTTTATGTATGTAGATATGCCGCCGGGAACCGGCGACGTGCCGCTGACCGTATTCCAGTCCCTTCCCATTGACGGCATCGTGATCGTCACTTCTCCGCAGGAGCTTGTCGGCATGATCGTACAGAAGGCCGTCAAGATGGCCGAAATGCTGCATCTGCCTATATTAGGCGTTGTAGAAAACTATTCTTACTTCGAGTGCCCGGATTGCGGAAAACGTCATAAGCTGTTCGGTGACAGTCATCTTGATCAGATCGTTTCGCAATATGGAATCGACACCGTATGCCGCATTCCGATCCAGCCGAAGCTGGCCGAAGCCTGTGACGCCGGATTGATCGAGTTTTACGAAGGAGATTGGCTTGCTACGTTATCAGAAAAGATTACCAAGCTGTAAGCCTTTTGACCGCCCGGAAGGAGGAAATTGATCTTGAAGCCGTATCAAGAAATGAATCGCGAAGAGCTGATCGCAGAAAAAGAGATCGTTTGCCGGCAGATAGAACAAAAACGCAGTCTGCATTTACAGTTGGACATGTCCCGTGGAAAGCCCGGCAAGGAGCAGTTGGCATTGTCGATGGATATGCTTTCCGACTTGCAAACTGTTGAAGATTGTTTCGACGATAATACCGACGCCAGAAATTACGGATGCTTGTCCGGGTTGCCTTCTGCAAAGGCGCTTTTTGCCGATATTCTCGATACGACGCCGGACCATATCTTTGTCGGCGGAAACGCGAGTCTGCAGCTGATGTATGACCTGATTGCAAAGGCCTATACCCACGGTCTGCTCCACAGTCCCTCGCCTTGGAGCCGTCGCAGCACAGTACGGTTTCTCTGCCCTGCCCCCGGCTATGACCGGCATTTCCGTATTTCCGAAACATTCGGCATGGAGATGATCCCGGTTGCCATGACGCCGGATGGGCCGGATATGGACGTTGTCGAGCAATGGGTCAAGGATCCCAACGTGCTCGGTATGTGGTGCTGTCCCAAGTATTCCAACCCGGATGGCATTATATACAGCGAAGAAACCGTGCGTCGCATTGCTGCGCTTCATCCGGCTGCACTGGATTTTACGGTCATATGGGATAATGCCTACTGCATCCATGAATTTGACGGTGACTACGTGCCTTTCCCGGATATTCTGTCACTTTGCGAAAAGGCCGGTAATCCGGACATGGTATATGAGTTTGCCTCCACTTCAAAGATCACCTTCCCCGGCGCAGGTATTTCCTGCATGGCTACCTCCAAGGACAATCTTGCGTATCTGACAAAGCTGATCGGCGCGCAGATTATCAGTTATGATAAACTGAATCAGATTCGGCATGTTCGTTTCCTGAAGGATAAGGCGAATACGCTTGCCTTGATGAAACAGCATGCATCGCTGCTGAAGCCGCGCTTTGATGCGGTGCTCGATGCGCTCGATAAGGAAATCAAGCCGCTTTCTATTGCCAACTGGACAAAGCCTAAGGGCGGGTATTTCATCAGTTTGTTTGCGATGCCCGGAACCGCAAAACAAACACTGTCTCTTGCAAAGGAGCTCGGCGTAACGATGACGTATGCCGGTGCTACTTACCCATACGGCCAGGACCCGTTTGACAGCAACATTCGTATTGCGCCGAGTGTGCCGTCTTTGGACGAGTTGAAGGAAGCCGTATCCGTTCTCTGCCTCTGCTTGCGGTTCACCGCATTGGAACAGTACTTAAAAACCGTACAATAAAGGAGAAACGAACATGGAAATCAAAGAGCAAATCAAACAGACAAAGGAACGGAAAAAGGGGTTTGTAAAGGCTTTGCCCAACGATCAGCGACGTCTGCTGAAGCTGTATGAGCAGGCCAAGGCCGGTGAAAAACGGTCGTTGATCGGAATCGGCGTATGGGCGGCGTTGCTGATCATTGCCTACGTCGTCATCAGTCTTGTTCTCCCGTACGCAAACAATTGGATCTGGAACAGCGTGGTTGCGCTCGTACTGATCGCAGGCGGAACAGCGTTGCTCCTGTTCCTGCGCAAATCCTATAAGGAAAAGGCGCAGGCGCTTGCAAGCGCGATCACGGATTATGTCCACGAGTACGAAGGTATCAAGGACCGTATCCGTCAGCTTGAAAAAGCCGAAAAGGAACGCGCCGTTGCCGCTCGCAAAGCCGAGCGTGCCGAAGAGCGTGCAAGGGTCGCCCGTGAAAAGGCAGAACGGGAAGCTGCCTTGGCGCATGAACAGGCAGAACGGGCCCGCAAAGAAACGGAAGCGGCACTTGGCGTACAGGCTCCTGTTACCGACGATCTGCTCGAAACGGAAGAACAGCCCGCAGAGCCGGAGCCTGTTGCTGAACCGGTTCCCGCCGAGCCTGTCCCTGCAATAACGGAACAGACTATTGCGCCCGCTGAACCGACGCCCCTTGAAGAAGCGGTCGCTGCTTTCGAGCCCGTTTTGGAATCTGCAGAAGAATCCACGGAATCTGCGTGTGAAGCCGTTGAAGAAGCAAAGGAAAGCGCGTGCGAATGTGCCGCACAAGCTGCCGAAACGATCAGCGAATCCTCC
>JAFUDD010000304.1 GCA_017459315.1 Clostridia bacterium
CGAATCACCCTATAAGTCCCCGACGGATATGGGCGTCAACATGATCGGCTTCTGCATTTCGGACGACGAGGTGTGCTGCGCCGCCGCCAAGCAGGAGATCATCCGCCGCTATTTTTCCGCCGCCTGCGCCTATAAGCGCGGTCAGATCAATAAGGAGCAGGTCTACAAGGCCGAAATGATCATGACGCGCTCCGGCCTGTCGGTCGCGGATCGCGCGGGTGTGACCGCCGCCCGCGAAAAGGCGAAGGAGACCGGCGCGCCCGCCATGGCGATTGAGCTGCCCGACGGACGCATGATCACCGGCCGCACCGGCAGTATGGTCGGCGCCGCCGCCGGCGCGCTGGCGAACGCGCTGAAGGCCCTTGCCGATATCCCCGACGAGATCGACCTGATTGCGCCGATCGTGCTGGAGCCGATCCGCGATCTGAAGATTCACCACTTCGGCAGCGAGAACCCGCGTCTGCACAGCGACGAGTTCCTTTACGCGCTGTCGATCTGCGCCGCCACCAACCCGATGGCCGCGCTGGCCTTAAAGCAGCTTCCGAAGCTGCGCGGCTCCGAAGCACACGCGAGCGTCATTCTCTCGCGCGTCGATACCGAAACCTATCGCCACCTTGGCCTCAACTGCACCTGCGACGCCGAGCGTGAGCATGACCGCCTGTTTGACAGAGCGTAACCCCTTTTTCCGTATGACCCTTGCAAAAATGCAGCCCCTTTCGGAGCTGCATTTTGTATGTTTCCGTTTTATAAGAGCTTATGGATATCGGACAGCCGGTCGAGCGCGGCGAGCAGCGTTTCGTCCTTTTTCGCATAGTGGAAGCGGGCAAGGTGATGCACCGGCTCCTTATAGAACGTGCTGCCCGGCACGGCTGCCACACCGACTTCGCGGGCGAGCCGTTCGCAGAACGCCACATCGTCGCCCTTGGCGTACTTGCCGATATCGACAAGGATGAAGTACGTGCCCTGCGGGTCGATAAAGTCGAAGCCGAGATTCCGCAGCCCGCCGCAGAACAGATCCTTCATGTGCGTGTAATGCGCCTGCACCTCGGCATAGTAGCTGTCCGGCAGGTCAAGCCCCGCGATGATCGCCTCCTGCAGCGGCGACGGCGCGCAGACGGTCAGAAAATCGTGCGTCTTTTTGCACGCGTCCAGGATGCGCTTGCATGCGACAATGTAGCCGAGCCGCCAGCCCGTGACCGAATAGGTCTTACTGAGCGAGGAGCAGGAGATCGTGCGCTCCCACATGCCCGGCAGCGACGCCATATAGGTGTGCACATGCGGCGCATAGATGATGTGCTCATAGACCTCGTCCATGATGATGTACACATCGTAGCGGATCGCAAGGTCGGCAATGATCTGCAGCTCGGCCTTGGTGAACACCTTGCCGTTCGGGTTCGACGGGTTGCAGACGATCATCGCCTTGACGCCGCTTTTGAACACGTCCTCCAAAAGGTTGGGGTCAAAGTTGTTCTCCGGCGGGACGAGCGGAACATAGACCGGCTCGCAGCCGAGCAAAAGCGACTGTGCCTCATAGTTCTCGAAAAACGGCGAGAAGATCGCAACCCGGTCGCCCGGATCGGTCAGCGCCATCAGCGCGGCCATCATCGCCTCGGTGCTGCCCACGGTCGCAAGGATATTCTCGTTCGGGTCGAGCGGCAGCCCCATCCACCGCGAGATCTTGCGGCAGAGCGCCTCGCGGTACGCGGCAAAGCCCCACGTCGGGGAATATTGGTGCGGGCCTGCCTCGGCGACGGCGGCCAGACGGTCCATGATGATTTGGGGCGGATCAAAGTCCGGGAACCCCTGCGAAAGATTGATCGCGCCGCATTCCATCGAGTTCCGCGTCATGCGGCGGATGCAGGAATCGGAAAGGTGCGCGGTGCGGGATGACAACGGCTGCATAAGTCTGTCCTCTTATTTTCTGGATTCAATATAGGCGATCACATCGCCGACCGTGTTGAACGCGGTATTATCTAAATTCTCACAGCGCACGCCGAATTCGTCCTCGATCCCGAGCACAAGCATCAGCAGCGTCACCGAGTCGATATGCAGGTCCAGTATGAGCGAGCTTTGCGGCGTAATGCTGTCCGTGTTCGCATAGGGCATGACCTGCTTGAAAACCTTCATCAGTCGATCAAACGTCATAGCGGTTCCCCTCCGTGATTAGTTAAAATAGTATATCATAGTTTTCAGACGGGCGCAACCAAAAATGCGGCGCACGGGCCGGGAGACGCGAAAAAAGACCGGGATTTTCATATTTCATGCCAAATCCGCGTAAGATATCCCGATAAAACGGCTTTCGGGGTTGCATTTGAACGGCGCATCCGTTATAATAAAAAGAACATTATAACATGAAAAAGATTCGTTATAGATAAAGAGGGGATTCGCAATGTCTGTTTGGGAGATTATTTCTCTGCTCGGCGGCGTCGGGCTGTTTTTATACGGCATGACGGTCATGTCGAACGGGCTGAAGAACGCGGCGGGCGATTCGCTGCACACGATTCTGGAAAAGGTCACGACGAACAAGCTGCTTGCGGTGCTGATCGGCGTGGTCGTGACGATGCTCGTGCAGAGCTCGTCCGCGACGGACATGATGGTGATCGGGTTCGTCAACTCCGGCTTGCTCACGCTGGCGCAGGCCATCGGCGTGATCATGGGCGCGAATATCGGTACGACCGTGACCGCACAGATCACGGCGTTCAATCTGACGGCGCTTGCACCGCTGCTGATCTTTGTCGGCGCGGTGATGTATCTGTTCTTGAAAAAGCCCTTGCCGCGGCACATCGGCGGCATCCTGCTCGGCTTCGGCATGCTGTTTGTCGGCATCGGGCTGATCAAGACCGCGATTGCGCCGCTGTCGCAAAGCGAAGGGTTTGTCCGGGTGCTGTCCGCGCTCTCGAACCCGGTGCTGGCGATCCTCTTTGGTATTCTCTTTACGGCGCTGCTGCAAAGCTCGTCGAGCTCGGTCGTCATCTTTCAGGCGTTCGCGGTCGAGGGGCTGCTGACGTATCAGCAATGCGTTTACCTTGTGATCGGCGCGGCCATCGGCTCGGTTACGCCGAACCTTTTGGCGTCGCTGACGACCGACCGCAACGGCAAGCGCACGGCGCTGCTGAATCTGTATTTCAACCTGTTCCGCGCAGCGCTGCTGCTGCTCGTCACCGGTATTTTCCCGGTCGTGCTGGATTGGATCAAGCTGCTTTCGCCCGACGATATCGCGCGTCAGGTGGCGAACACGCATACGATCTTCGCGATCTTTGCGGTGTTGGTGATGCTGCCGTTCTCGAATCTCATTATTAAGCTGACCTACGCGACGCTGCCGCTGCTGCCCGAGGAGCAGCGGGCGAAGGAGGACAGGCGATTGGTCTATCTGGCCGGTACCGAAAAGATGGTTCCGGCGGTTGCAATCCATCAGGCCAAGCTGGAGGTCAACCGCATGGGCAAGATCGCGCGCGACAACCTTGCGGCGGCCATCGCGTACTTCTTCAATCCGCAAAAGGACGAGGATTTCCAAGCCGTCGAGGACACGGAGCAGACCGTGGAC
>JAFUDD010000305.1 GCA_017459315.1 Clostridia bacterium
GCCCATCAGGATCATGCCGTCCATACCGATCTTCATGATACCGGCATGCTCTGTCAACGCGCCGCCGAGCGCGGCAATCGCCACTGGCGTTGCACGGCGAAGCATTTCATTGAACATACCGGGGGAGAGAAGGTCTCCGAGGAAGCGGAAGAAATCGTTCATACGCTTGCCTCCTTTCTGCGTTCGTCGGCGGCAAGTCTGGCCTTTCTGCGCTGCAGCATGGATTCGATAGAGGCCGTAATGCCGCTTTCTGCCGCCATGAAGAAGATAATGACCGTTTGCAGAATCAGATAGATTTGTGACGGAATGCCGATCAGCTCCATGCCCTGCGCACCGATTTTCAAAATGGCAAAGAACAGCGAGAGCAGAATGACGGCAACAGGCTGATAGGAGGCGATCATTGCAACCATGATGGCTTCAAAATAGTAATCGTTACTGATTGAGCTTTTATACAAATGCTCAACGCCGTAAACCCGGAACATGCCGACAAGTCCGCACATTGCGCCGGAAATCAGCATGCAGACAAGCACGAGACGGTCGGTTTTCATGCCGGAGAAGAAGGCGAAGCGCGGATTCTGTCCCGTGATTTTCATTTCAAAGCCCTTGGAGGTCTTGGACATTACATACCATACAAGGAAGGAAATAATCGCTGCGGCCAGGATAGCGGTTGTCAGGTTGGAGCGCGGGATCAGCTTAGTGAACCAGTAGTCCGCGTTCAGCGATTGCGTAGCTGCAACAAGGTTTTTGTTTGCATTCTTCCACGGGCCTTTTGCCAAATACTGGCATAGGAACGCCGCAATCGTATTCAGCATGATCGTCGTAATGACTTCGTTTACCTTGACCTTAACCTTCAGAAAACCGGGGATAAAGGCGTATGCGGCCCCGACAGCCATGCCGCCGAGCGCGGCAAGCGGAATCACGATCCACGGCGTCACACCGTTCAGCCAAATGCCGATCTGGCAGGCAAAAATCGCGCCGAGGAGCAGCTGCCCTTCGCCGCCGACGTTGAAGATACCGACCCGTGCACCGAGCACGCAAGCCAAACCGCAAACGCAAAGCACCATCGCGTATTCGAGGAAATCGCCGACATGCCGCCAGGAATCAAACGCGCCGCTCAGCATCGCACCGTATGCCGTCAGCGGGTTGAAGCCGGAGGCGGCAAGTATAATTGCGCCGATGGCAAAGGCTAGAAGCACGCTGATGAACAGAGAGAACAAATAACGGAATCGCGTAAATAGATTCTTCATGCTTTCACCTCCTGTTCGCTGCGGTCGCCGGTCATGTAATAGCCGATCTCTTCTTTGGTAATCGCATCCGCATTCCACATACCGGTGATTTTTCCTTCGTACATGGTTAGAATGCGGTCGGAAAGACGAAATACCTCGTCGAGATCGGCGGAGGAAAGCAGGATCGCAGCGCCTTCGTTCCGCTTATCGACAATGGCTTTATGGATAAATTCGATTGCGCCGACATCCACGCCGCGCGTCGGTTGCGCAATAATCAGCACCGGCGTATCGAAGCTGAATTCCCGCGCGACGACAACCTTCTGCATGTTGCCCCCGGACATGGAGCCGACGGTCACATCCAATCCGGCGCCGCGGATATCATATTGATTGTAGACTTTTTGTGTATACGCCTCGATTTCCTTTTGCTTTTGATGAAATCCGAATGCGTTGAACTCCTTGTCGTCATGCTTGCCGACCATCAAATTATCCCGTACCGAAGCGGCAGGGGAGACGCCGGTAGCAATGCGGTCCTCCGGAATGTGGGACAGCCCAAGCGCACGGATCTTGTCGGGCGTAATGCGGGCGGCCTCCTGCCCGAGAACCTTGATGCTGCCGCTTTCCGGCTTGCGCATGCCTGTGATGGCCTCTAAAAGCTCGCTCTGCCCGTTGCCCTCTATGGCCGCGATGCCGACAATCTCCCCGGCATGGACGGATAGGGACAGATCCTTCACGGCAGTCAGACCGCGATCATCTCGAACAAACAGATGCTCGACCGTGATACATTCTTCACCCTTGGCGTCCGTCTTTTGCAGCTGATCATACAGTATCGGACGACCGACCATCAGAGAAGCCAAGTCTCGTTCATCGGTGTCGCAAGTGTTCTTTACACCGACCAGCTTGCCCTTGCGCATCACGCCGACACGGTCGGAAATCGCCATGACCTCATATAACTTGTGCGTAATAATAATAACGGTCAAACCCTGCTCCCGAACGACTTTGCGAATCACATCAAAGAGCTCGTCCGTTTCCTGCGGCGTCAATACGGCGGTCGGTTCGTCGAGAATCAATATCCTTGCACCGCGGTACAATGCCTTTAGAATTTCCACGCGCTGCTGCAGCCCGACGCCGATTTCACGGACAATGGCGGATGGATCGACGGCAAGACCGTAGGTATCGACAAGCGACTGTACCCGCTTTTCCGCTTCCCGGTTATCGAACAGGAATCCGAACTTCTTCGGCTCCTTGCTCATGACGATGTTTTGAGCGACTGTAAACGAGGGAACAAGCATAAAGTGCTGATGCACCATGCCCACGCCCTGCGCGATGGCGTTTTTCGGGGAGAAGTCGGTCACGCGCTTTCCCTCGATATACACGTCGCCGGCGGTCGGCTCCTGAATACCGTACAGAATGTTCATCAGCGTGCTTTTGCCTGCGCCGTTCTCGCCGACAAGCGCAAAGACTTCGCCGTGACGGATATCCAGCGTGACATCATCGTTGGCGAGCACACCGGGAAATTCCATGGAAATGTGCGAAAACGAAACTGCGTAATCTTCCAATGGGGATACCTCCATAAAAAAGCGGCGGGACAGAGTATGCCCCGCCGAGGTTGCGGCGCGATTGTCAATCGCGTTGATCTTTATCTGGTTGTATTGACCTTGATTTCGCCGGAAATGATCTTGGCCTTTAATGCTTCTACTTCGGCCTTGAGATCGGCAGGAACCTGCTGTGTCATAGTGTCGTCACCGTAGCCGATGCCGATGTAGCCGGTTGCCATATCCGCAACCCATGTCGTTCCGAAACGGCTCGAATCCCCGTTCAGAAATTCCGATACGGCGGTATAGATCGAGTTGCCGACTTCCTTCTTCATCGAGCAGATAATGACTTCGGGATCAATATACTTTTGATCGGAGTCTACGCCGATGGCATAGAAGCCCTTTTCCTTGGCGGCTTCAAATACACCGTCGCCGCAGGCCGAGGCAATCTGGAAAATAACGTCCGCACCCTGGTCGTTCAAGGCAATGGCGCAGTCCTTGCCGAGCGCAGGATCGTCGTAGTTGTTGGAGTAGTTCTTAACAACCTTCACATCCGCGTTCCGGTATTTCGCACCTTGCTCGTAACCGACGATAAAGTCGTTGATCGTATCGACATTCTCACCACCAACAGCACCGACTGTGCCGGATTTTGTCATGGCAGCGGCGATATAACCGGCGAGGAACGAACCCTCGTTCTGCGCATAGGTGATGTTCAAAACATTACCGACAGGCTTTTCCGTCGCGTTATCGATCCAAATGAACTTTCTCGACGGATATTCCGGAGCGATGGTTTCCACATCGTAGAACTCCCAACCGACAAGCACGACGATATCCGCCTTTTCGGCGGCGTTCTTCATCTGGATCGCGTGGTTTTCGTTGTTGCACTCAATCGTGATCGGGTTGATGCCGAAGTCCTTAGTCAGCTTGTCCAAGCCTTCCTTGGAGGAATCGTAGAACGAACGATCACCGAACTTGCCGGCGACGACGACGGCAACGGTCGTATTACCGCCCGCACCGTTTCCGGCAGGCTGGCAGGCAAAGGCCGTAAAAAGCAGCAAAACAGAAAGAACCGCTATCAAAGCTTTTTTCATTTTCATATCTCTCCTTTTTCGGTTGCCCGTCACGCGGGCTGTTCTTATTATACCCATTTATGGGACAGAATGCAAGATGTAAACCGGGCAAATTGCATTCCTTTTGCTGCAAAAGACAAACGAAACGGGAACGCAATCACGTCCCCGTTTCTTTACTGCAGCGCGTTAAGGACTGCTCGCAGCGTTCGTCGTTGGTTATCGTCCAGCATCGGCGCAAGCAACCGGTAGGTTTCCTCCATGGATGCAGCGTTCAGTTCTCCGTTTCGTTTTTGCTCGGCAGTCAGTCTTTGCAGCGTTTCCCACAGTTCGCCCTTGGATTGCTTTCGATAATATTCATAATCCTCTGTCAGCAATGTCGATCACCTCCGTCCGTATTGTATGCGATAGACACATAAACTGTGCGGCTCGCATAGAATGTGGATGGAGGTGGACTATGTCTTTTCGTCAAACCATATTACCCGACAGCAAAACGAGTGACGCCGCCACAGCACTCGGCCGCTTTATTCGAGAGGAATACGGACGCAACGGCGTGCGGATGTATCTGTCCTTTCTACAGGAAATGTTTCCTTCGGAGTGGAGCAAAAGCATTGCAGACGCTCTCGAATCAACGATGCCTGTTTAGAGCGAACCGCCACGGCAAAGTGAAACGCCGCCGATGCCGCCGATCCCGCCGCCGGAGCCACCGCGGGGAAGCGGGAAGCCGGATATGGAAAAGATGCTCCGCCTTGTGCAGCTGATGGGAAATCTTAAATGAGGTGTCCTGTTCGGCATATATAATAGAAGGAGAGGCGTATTTTGCAACGGAATACTTTGTAAAAAGCGTTACACAGATCGCAAGCAGCGTTCGGTGCAACGCTTTTGCTTTATGATAAAACGCGTTCCGCCAACATAAAACGAACAGGATCATTGTTTTGTGAGAAAAATTCGATAGATTAGAAAATTCATGAAAATTTGTGAATAGACCGTAAATAA
>JAFUDD010000306.1 GCA_017459315.1 Clostridia bacterium
CCTGATCGTCGTGCCGCACGAACGCCGTCACCGAATGCAGCGAATCATCGACCACGACCCAGTCGAACCCGCGCCAGTCGTCGTCCCGCCGCCACAGCGCGGGTGTTTCCTTATAGAAATGGTTCAGCTCGCGCACATACCGCTGCATCTCCGCATGCTTCGGGTATTCCAGCAGCAGCCAGTCCAAAGAATCGTCGAACCGCCATTCGATGAACTGCCCGAGCTCCATGCCCATGAACGTGAGCTTTTTGCCCGGATGCGCGAACTGGTACGCGTACACCAATCTGAGCTGCGCGAATTTCTGCCAGTAGTCGCCGGGCATCTTGTTCAGCATCGACAGCTTGCCGTGTACGACCTCGTCATGCGAGAACGGCAGCACATAATACTCGGAGAACGCATACATCAGCGAGAACGTCAGCTTGTCGTGATGCCATTTGCGATAGAGCGAATCCATCTGCATGTAGGACAGCGTGTCGTTCATCCAGCCCATGTTCCATTTATAGTCGAACCCGAGCGATTCGCCGCCCTTGTCGGTGACATGCGGGAACGCGGTGCTTTCCTCAGCAATCAGGATCTTGCCGCCGGGCAGCGCATGCACGGCCTCGCCGAGCTGCTGGAACAGCGCGATGGCGTCGAGGTTCTCCCGGCCGCCGAAGATATTCGGCACCCACTCGCCGTCGTCGCGGCCGTAGTCAAGATAGAGCATACACGAAACGGCGTCCACGCGCAGACCGTCGAAGTGGAACTCCTTGAGCCAGTAGAGCGCGCTGCCGATCAAAAAGCTCTTGACCTGCGTTCTGCCGTAATCGAACAGCAGCGTTCCCCATTGCTTCATATCCGAGCGGCGGGGATCGGGATGCTCATACAGCGGCGTGCCGTCGAAGCGGGCAAGGCCGTAGGCGTCTCGCGTGAAGTGCGCGGGGACCCAGTCCATGATCACCGCGATGCCCTTTTCGTGGGCGCGGTTGATCAGGTACTTGAGATCGTCCGGCGCGCCGTAGCGCGCGGTCGGGGCATAGTAGCCCGTGACCTGATACCCCCAGCTCGGCCCGAACGGATAGGCCATCAGCGGCATGACCTCGATATGCGTATACCCCATATCGACCGCGTAATCGATCAGCTCGTCGCCGAGCTGCCGGTATCCGAGGCCCTTTTTCCACGAGCCGAGATGCACCTCATAGATGTTCATCGGCTCCTCGTGCTGCCGGGTGCGCCCGGCAAGGTAGGCGGCGTCGGTCCACGGGTATTCGCCGTTTTCCCACACCATCGAGGCCGAGCCGTTCGGCTCGACGCGCACCGCATACGGGTCCGCCTTCTGCACGGTGACGTTGTCTGCGCCGAGGATCGAGTATTTATAGAGCATTTCCTCTTTGGCAATGCCGATAAACGCTTCCCAGACACCCGTTTCTCCGACACGTTCCATCGGATCGGCGCACTCATTCCAACTGTTCCAGTCGCCGACGACCGAGATCCGCTGTGCATTCGGTGCCCAGACCGAGAATCGCCACATCGGATAGCCGTTGTGCTCGACGCGATGGCAGCCGAGGGATGCATACGGCGTCAGCGTCGTCCCCTCGTTGAAATAGTAAAGCTCCAGATCGCTTAAATGTGACATGGCTTCCTCTCTTTGCGAAGATTTCTCGCCCCGCAGGGCGGATAAGCGGAAAGGGGAATCGGGCATTCCCCTAATTTTCCATATCTATCATAGCATACTTCGGGGAAAAAGGGAATGGTAAATTTTACTTCCGTTGTAATATATCAGTTGCTTTTTCGCAGCAAACAAAAAAGGCTCTCCGTTTTTTCGGAAAGCCCTTGTGTCTGTGTTTGCTTTTTTCGGCGTCAGTTGCCCACATACGCATACGCGTCCGCAAACCGTTCGGCGGCGTTCAGCGCCTCCTGCTGCCACGCGTCAAGCTGCTCGTTCCACGCGGTCTCCTGCGCCTCGGCGGTTGCCGCGGCAAGGATCGCTTCCTCGATCGGGAGCCGGTCGGCGGGGCCTGCGGCGAGACGGCCGACAAGCTGCACAATGTAATAGGTTTCACCGTCGGTTACGACGCCGGAATACGCGCCCTCCTGGAGCGCGGCAAGCGTCGTCCGCACGATCTCGGCGGTCTCGGGGTCCTCGCCCGTATACCAAACGACCTGCTCGCCGGCAAAGCCCTCGGCATCCTTGGCGACCGCATCAAAGTCCTCGCCGGACACAAGCCGCGCATACGCCGCTTCCGCCGCGGCCTTGGCCTTGCCGCCGTAGGTTTCGCCCAGCGCGTCGGTCTCGGTCTTCAAAGCGGTGTACGCCGCCAGGATCTCCGCCATGCGGGCTTCGTCGCCGCCGTTTAAGGCCAGCGCGCCGTATTCGGCTTCATAGTCCTTCAGCGCCGCTTCGTTCTCGGCCAGCTCCGCCGGGGCGTCCCCGTCGGGCGTGAACGCAAGCACCTTGGCAATCGCAAGCCCCTCCGGCACATACAGGAGCGGCGTCGTGTCCGAACCGAGCAGGATGTTTTCGCGCATATCGCGGTACAGCGTCGGGTCGGCGTCGAACTGCTCCTTCTGGTCGGCATAGTTCGTTTCATACCATGCCTCGACCGTCGCTTCGTCCGCGGAAACCTCGGCGTCGCTCTTGGCGCGCAGCTTGTCCGCATACGCGCTGATCGTACCTTCTTCCTTGTAATGATCGTAGGCGTCGGCCACATACACGTCGATATCCGCCATCGAATCGTTATAGAAGCTCTGCACATCGAGGTTCAGATAATAGATCGCGTCGTTTTTCTGTTCCTCGGTCAGCTGTGCGATATCCGTGACCTCGCCCGCGTCGGTGTAGTAGGACGCATAGGACAGCACAAGATCGGTATACTCGGCGTCGGCCTGGTTATGCGCGTCCGCATCCACGGCGCTCAGTTCGTCCTCGGACAGCGTGACGCCGAGCTGCTTCGCCTTCCACATCGGCAGCCGCTGCGCAATCAGGTCCTCGATGATCATATCAAGAATTTCGTCGATCTGCTCGCGGTCGGTCGGCGCGGTCATGCCGTAATAGGTCATCATCTGGACGTAGCTTGCATAGTTGTCCTCGATCTCGCCCGCCTTGATCTCGATATCGTCGAGCCTGATCGCAACCGCGTCGCGGTCGCCCGCGGCTTCGGCGGTTTCGGCGGTTTCCGCAGACGGATCGGCCTTGGTTTCGGTCTTGGACGAATCGGTCGTCGAGGCCGTATTATTGACGAGGCAGCCGACCGAACCGAGCAGCAGCAGGGCCAGCAGCAGCGCCGTAATCGTTCTGATTCCATGTTTCATAAACGGAGATTTCCTTTCCATTCGCCCCGATGGGCGCGTTTTTCCCATTATAAATCGTTTTCCCGCAGGATACAATGCTTCAGCCTGTAAAGAAATTGTGGCAGTATTTTGACAAGCTCCGTCACATTTGCCTTTTTCCGCCGCCATACGATCTTGGCGGGCGATCCGGCCAACAGTCTTGCATCGGCTTCCTCGGAGAGGATCGCCAAAAGCCGCATCCCGTCCGGCTTGGCGGACGCGTCGTATTGCAGCGTCACCGCGCCGTCGCGGATCGACACATCCGAAAAGCCCGCCGCGCGTGCGCCCGCGCGGATCAGCGAAAGCTGCATCAGGTTCATTACCGCGTCCGGCAGATCTCCGTAGCGGTCGTTGAACTCGTCCAGAAGGTCGGTAAAGCTGTCGTTGTCGTCGATCTTTGCAATGCGCTTATACATCGCAAGCCGGTGCAGCTCGCTCGGCAGAAACGCTTTCGGGATGTACGCGTCGATCGGCGCGTCCACGCTCGTTTCGATCTCGGCGGCGCTTTGCTCGCCGCGCGCCTCGGCCACCGCCTGCCGCATCAGCTTGCAGTAGTATTCATAGCCGACGTCGGTAATATGCCCGTGCTGCTCCGCGCCGAGTAAGCTTCCCGCGCCGCGAATCTCCAGATCGCGCATCGCAAGCCGGAAGCCCGCAACGAACTGCGTAAATTCGCGGATCGCCAGCAGCCGCTTTTGCGCGACCTCGGACACCATCTGCGACATCGGCACGGTCAGATACGCATACGCCATGCGCGTAGAGCGCCCGACCCTGCCGCGCAGCTGATAGAGCTGCGCCAGGCCGAATTTATCGGCCTCGAGTACAACGAGCGTGTTCGCGTTCGGGATGTCCACGCCGCTTTCGATGATCGTCGAGCAGATCAGAATATCGCTTTCGTGGTTCAAGAACCGCAGCATGACGGCTTCCAGCTCGGCCTCCGGCATCTGTCCGTGCGCAAACTCGATCCGCGCGTCCGGCAAAAGTTCTCGAAAATGCTTCGCGGTCGTCGGCATTGACGCGACGCGGTTGGAGATGATAAACGCCTGGCCCCCGCGCGACAATTCACGCGTTAACACACCTGCGATCATCGCGTCGTTGTATTCGAGCACGAACGTCTGCACCGGGAAACGGTTTTCCGGCGGCGTCTCCATCGTCGAGATATCCCGGATGCCGGTCATCGACAGGTTCAGCGTGCGCGGGATCGGCGTTGCGGTCAGGGTTAGCACGTCCACGTCGCCCTTCAAGGCCTTGATCTGCTCCTTATGGTTCACGCCGAAGCGGTGCTCCTCGTCGATGATCAGAAGCCCGAGGTTTTTGAACACTACGGTCTTGGCAAGCAGCGCGTGCGTGCCCACAACGATGTCGATTTCTCCGGTGGACAGCCGCTTTTTGATTTCGGCGGCCTCCTTGGGGGACTGGAAGCGGCTGAGGCACGCGACCCGCACCGGGTATTCGGCAAACCGCGCCGACAGCGTCGCAAAGTGCTGCTGCGCAAGGATCGTGGTCGGCACCAAAAACGCGACCTGCTTGCTGTCCTGCACGGCCTTGAACGCGGCGCGCATCGCGACCTCCGTTTTGCCGTAGCCCACGTCGCCGCACAGCAGCCGATCCATCGGCCGCGGCGCCTCCATGTCGCGCTTGACGTCGCGGATCGCAGCTGCCTGATCCGGCGTTTCCTCATACGGGAACGCCTCCTCCATGCGCTTTTGCCACGCATTGTCCGGCGAAAACGCAAAGCCGCGGTTCTCGGTGCGCTCGGCATACAGCCGCGCCAGGTCCACCGCTAACTTTTTCGCGCTCTCCTTGGCCTTCGATACACGGTTCTGCCAGTCATTGCCGCCCAGCTTGGAAAGCTGCGGCGGGTGCTCCTCGTCGGAGCCGATGTATTTTTGAATCCTGTCGAGCTGATCGGTCGGGATATAGAGCCGATCCTCGCCGCGATACGCGAACAGCAGATAATCGCGCGTGCTGTTCTGCACGGTCAGCTGCTCGACGCCGAGGAACCGACCGATGCCGTGCACCTCATGCACGACAAGATCGCCCGGCACCAGATCGGTCTCCTGCAAGGCGTTCGTCTTGCGCTTCGCCTTGGACGCGGGCCGCTTGCCGAACAGCTCATACGCCGTCAGCACGACCAGATGCAGCGCCGGGAATACAAAGCCCTGCGGCAGCGATTCGCCGAGCACCAGCACCTCGCCGCGCACCGGCGGGCGGGTCAGCGCGTCGGCCTCGGCAAACGGCAGGTCGGTTCCGGCCAAATGCTCCGCAATGCGCGTTTTGCCCTCGCCCGCATAGAGCAGCACGGCCTCGCGCTTGTCCCGCATGGCGGCAAGCTCGCTTGTGAGCTGTCCGAGGTCGGAAAGGTACTGCGGCGCCGGTTCGGTGGCAAAGCTCACGCGCGCATGGTGCGAAAGCGCCGGGCATGTCCGAAACAGTGCGTAAAACGCCGCCGTGTGTGGGGTATCGAGCAGGGCGGCAAGCCGGTCGGCGGGACAAAGCAGATTGCCCTGCAGGCGATGGCCCTCGCCGCGCTCCAGCGTCGCCGCGACGGTCTCGGCAAAGACGAGCTCCGCCGCCTTCGCTTCGTCCAAAATCCGCTGCGGCTCGTTCAGCAGGAACACCGCCGAGCCGGGCAGATAATCGAACAGCGTCGCAGGCTCGGTGTACAGCAGCGGCACAAGCATGTCTGCGCCCTCGCACGGCTGCCGCTGTTCCCATGCCTCGCGCTGCAGATCAAAGCCGTTCGCGTTTTTCAAAAGCCGCGCCGCCCGCGCCATCGCGTCCGGGGTCTGCGGCGTTTCAAAGGCCGGGGGCAGGATCGCCCGTGCGGCCTGCTCCAGACTGCGCTGTGTCAGCGGGTCAAACGTGCGGATCTGGTCGATCTCGTCTCCGAAAAACTCGATCCGGTACGGGTACGGCGCCTGCGGCGGGAACACGTCCAGGATATCGCCGCGCTGCGCGCATTGCCCTGCGCCCTCGATCTGCTCGCAGCGTTCATAGCCCGCCGCGATCAAATCCGCCAGCAGCGCGCGCGGATCGTGCTCCTCCCCGACCGAAACCGTCTTTAGTTGCGACAAAAATGTCGCAGGTGGAGCCAAACGCTCCATCAACGCCTCGGCGCAGGTGACGATCAGGCTTTCGGTGCCGAGCGCAAGGCGCGACAAAACGGCAAGCCGCTGCGCGCGGCGCTCGGTGGATACGGCCTGCAGATGCACAAGCGGCAGTTCGCGCGGGAGGTACAGCAGCGCGTCCGGCGCATAGGCGCGAAGGGCGGCATGGAGCCGCAGCGCCTCCACCTGCGTAGACGCGACAAGCAGCGCCGTCCTGCCTGCGCCGAGCGCGGCCGTGACGACGGGGCGGTGCGCTTCGCCGAGGCCGTACACCGCGACGGTGCCGCCCCCGGTGGAAAGCGCGGTATCCAACTGTTTCCAGCCCGCATCCTTGCGGACGGCCGACAACAGCTCCTTCATGCCTTATGATCCACCGAGACGGACACGTTCGCCTCATGCTTCTTATTATATTTCGTCTGCGCGTCTGTGATGCGCCCCGCCGCAATCAGCTCGGCGGCGTCGGCGGCCTTGTCAAAGACCTCCTCGAGCACCTTTTGCTCGTCCTTGGACGGCTTCTTCAGCACGTAGTCCGCAAGCAGCAGCGATTCATCCTTGCCGACGCCGATGCGCACTCGCGCAAATTTCTCCGAATGGACGCACGTAATGATCGAGCGCATCCCGTTGTGCGTGCCCGCCGAGCCGCTGCCGCGAATCCGCAGCGAGCCGATGGGCAGCTCGATATCGTCGTAGAGCACGATCAAATTCTCCGGCGGCAGCTTATAGAAGTTCAAAATCTGCTGCACCGCGTCGCCGGAGTTGTTCATATATGTCTGCGGCTTCACAAGGATCGCGCGCGCGCCGCCGATCTGCCCCTCGCCGTACACCGCCGAAAAGCCCTTTTTATTGAATTTCACGCCGTTCTTTTCCGCAAGCCGGTCGATGGCCTGAAAGCCAGCGTTGTGCCGCGTTTTCCGATAGGTAAGGCCGGGATTCCCAAGCCCCACGATCACAAACATAGTCTATCCTTTCCGCCCCGATGGGACGCGTCTTTTCCATGCCTTTTGCCCCACGTTTTGAAAACGTGGGGTGTATTCGTATTATAGCAGGGAACGAATGAAAAAGGAAGTAAAAAATAAAGATCGCCCGAAGAATTAAGAGCTAACAATCGGTGCCGAGGCACCATTCTTCGGCCTTAAAACCGTCGCCTTTCCCTGCGGGAAGGCGATTTCACGCTTCCCGGCGATCGGTGCGTCCCAAGATGTAATCCGTTGTTGTGTGGTATAGATCGGCAAGCGCAATGAGAATATCCGTCGGAACATCCCGATAGCCCTGCTCATAGCGGAAATACTGTGGCTGAGTCATGTGCAGATAAGCCGCAACCTGCCGCTGCGTCATATCACTATCTTCGCGCAATTCCCGAATCCGTTTATAGGTTGCCATATTCCCTCTCAATAACCATTTGGATATATTGACAATACCTTTAGTTTGCGTTAGAATGGCGATATGATAACCGTATGGTTATAAATTCAGTATGGGGGGATATAAAATGTTCAACAATCCGGGAAAGAAAATCCAAACGCTTGCTACTGTCTTCTTTATTGTTCTCAGCATAGCATCTGTAGGGTTGGGAATCGTGCTTGCCGTAGAAAACGCTGCGTTCATGGCGCTTGGGCTGGCTGGCGTATTGTTTGCCTATATCGGTGGACTTTTTTTGTACGGCTTCGGGCAATTGATTCTCAACACGTCGAAAAACGATGTCGAGGAAGGCGCTGCATCTGAGGGCAATCCGCATCAAGAATTGAAAAAAGGAACAAACGATAAAGATATGAAATGGGAAGATGCAACCTTGATGGTAGGAACCTGCGATTATTGCAAAAAAGAAAACGTTTCGCTCAACCATTTTAAATCCCCGGGTTCCGATTATTATGATACTGCAATTTGCAAGGAATGCTTTATGAAAATGAAGCAAGAAGGTGGTCATTGAACCGACAATCGAAATCTATGCACGCGCTGCTCGTTCGCAGCGCGTTTTCATTTTGTCCCCATTTTGAAAAGATTGTGACGGCAAAGCAAACTCCCCCTTCCCCCTCTTGCAAATTACAAAAGGTGTGGTATAGTATGATTAGCACTCGGAGAGTGAGAGTGCTAAAACGAAACTGACCCACACAACCGGCCCGAAGGGAGGCATGTGATATGACGGCAAATCAACTGACACAAAAGAGCTTGGAAGCGATCCAGTCTGCGCAGCGGCTTGCAAGCGAGCGGCAAAACACGCAGCTTGAACAGCTGCACCTGTTCTATGCGCTGATCGACGAGCAAAGCGATCTCAACGCGCAGCTGTTTGAAAAGCTGGGCGTGGACGTAGCGCAGCTGAAAAATGAGACGGCGCAAGCGCTTTCCGGCCTTGCGTCTTACAGCGGCGGCACCGGCGAGCCTTACGCGTCGCCCGCCTTGAACCAGGCGCTGAACGCGGCGGAAACCGAAGCCAAGCGCATGGGCGACAGCTATATTTCGGTCGAGCATTTGATGCTCGGCCTCATGGAAAAGGCGGATGCGGCATTGAAGAAGCTGCTGCGGCAGCACAACATCGACCGGAACCGCTACCTTGCGGCGCTCAAAGAGGTGCGCGGCAACCGGCAGGTGGACACCGACAATCCGGAGGGCACTTACGATGTGCTGAAAAAATACGGTCAGGACCTTGTGGAGCTGGCCAAGCAGCATAAGCTGGACCCGGTGATCGGGCGTGACAACGAGATCCGTTCGGTCATCCGCATCTTGTCGCGCAAAACGAAGAACAACCCGTGCCTGATCGGTGAACCGGGCGTCGGCAAAACCGCGATTGCGGAGGGACTTGCCCTGCGGATCGTGCGCGGCGACGTGCCCGACAACCTGAAGGACCGCCGCCTGTTCGCGCTCGATATGGGCGCGCTCGTGGCGGGCGCCAAG
>JAFUDD010000307.1 GCA_017459315.1 Clostridia bacterium
ACGGCGGTGACGAGGGAGGCGATGAACGAGAGCTTCACGGTGTTCCACAGCGCGCCGTAGAACGTGGAGTTGCGGAACAGACCGTCCTGCTTGAACGCGGGATGCGGCGCGTTTTCAACCTCGCCGATCCATGCGTAGAGCGAGAGGTTGTTGGGCGCATAGCCGCCGCCCGGAATGATCTGGAAGGATTCCATGACGAGGAAGAACATCGGCATGACCATGGCGATGATCAGGAACACCGCCAAAATGACCAGCATCGGGTACTTTGCGCCGCCGAGCGGGATCAGGTTCGAGCGCGTGCCCTTGCCGCCGATGGTCGCGTAGGACTTACGAGTGCCGATAAGCTTTTGGTTGACGATGATCGTACCGGCGGCAAGCGCGATCATGATGATCGAGAACACGTAGCCGATGGCCTCGGTGCTGCTCGCGCCGAGCAGGTCCTTCATCTTGGTCGCCATCACGTAATAGCCGATGGTGTTGCCGAGACGCGCCGCGACGCCGTAGGTGCCGATGGACTTGGAGATCGTCATGATCGTAGCGGACAGGATCGACGGGAGAACGAGCGGGAGCGTGATGCTCTTTAAGATCTGCGCCTTGCTCGCGCCCTGGATCTCGCCCATCTCCTCCAGCTCGGAGTTGATCGAGCGAAGCGCGCCGCTCACCATGATGTAGGAGAACGCGTAGTAGTGCATCGTCATAACGACGATGATGGCGAACGGGCCGTAGGCGAGCCAGTCGGGTATCGGGATGCCGAGACCGGTCAGCACGCCGGTGCTGCCGGAGAGCGAGTTGCGGAAGACGGTCAGCCACGAGAGCGCCTTGCACCACGACGGGATCATGTACGGGATCAGGATCAGCGCGGACAAAAGACCCTTGCCGGGAATGTCGGTACGCACCATCAGCCACGCCATCAGCGCGCCGAGCGGAACCGAGATCACCGTGACGAAGAAGCCGATGATCAGCGAGTGGATCAGCGGGATGAACAGCGTGGAGTAGTTTGTGGTGTACTGGAACCCGCGGCCTGCGGAATCAAAGGCCTCCGGGCCGAACAGGTAGCGCCACGAATACAGCGTGTAATCGCCGACCTGCGCGTTCGGGTACAGCTTCTGCACGAACCGCAGCGAGCCTCTCGATACGACGAAGGTGTTCTGCACCATCGTTAACAGCGGGATAACGATGAATACGAACAGGATCAGCAGCGTTATCAGCACGATAACGTTAAACGGATTGCCAACGATGTTCAGAAACTGGTTCTTGAACCGCTCCTTGGTCATCGGCGGTCGTTTCCATCCTTTCTTTGCCATTATAAGTCCATCCTTTCCGGTTATATTTGCAGCTTTGCGGGATTAGTCCCGGCCCTCCTCGCGCTCCTTCTTCAGCAGCGTGTAGACATCGTAGATATCGGTGACCTGATAGTCCGGCGCAACGTCGAACTTGCCGATATCCTTCTGCGGCGTCAGGAACGAGTTGATCTTAAAGACGCGGCCGAAGCCGAGCTTGCGCGGGCCGACCACATCGCGGGAAAGCGTGTCGCCGACAAAGGCGCATTCGCTCGGATCGAGGTTCGCCTGCGCGAGCGCGATCTTGAAGATGTTCGGATGCGGCTTGCGGTAGCCGACGATGGAGGACAGCGTGATTTCATCGAAATACTGGCGCACGCCGTACTTTTCGAGCGTGGAGAAGACCTGGAACAGGGAGCCCGTGTTGCTGACGACCGCAACATGCATCCCAAGATCCTCCTTCAGCGCCTTCAACAGCTCCGCGCCGTGCTCGCGCAGCTTTCTGTCGTAGAACGTGGTTTCCCACATGTGCGCGATCTCCTCGCTGATCTCGGCGAGCTTCGCCTTGTCTACCGGAATGTCCTTAAAGCCCCAGTCGCACCAGATCTCCTCCGGCTTCAGCTCCATCATCGTGCGTTCGGATTCCTTTTTGTAATCCTGAATGCCCTTGCCGACGATGGCCCAAAGCGGCTCGGCCTCGTAAGGCACCTCGATCCCGTGCTTCTGCAAAATGTCGTACAGCGCGTAGGCGGTCGCCTTGTCGTTCTTTTCGTCCGAGTACAGATCCTCGAGCGTGCCGCCCATATCGAACATGACTGCTTTAATCATACGTTTTCATTCCTTTCCGCGTTTTTTCCGGTCTATCTGATAATAAAGAAAATGAACTACGAAAACGCAAACGTTTTCGTAATTTACAAGTAAATATTACAACGAAATAAAAGGTTTGTCAATCGGTTTTCTCAAAATGTATATAAAAAAATAAGACATTTTTGAGGACGCAAAAAAATGTGTAGGAAAATGGGCGATTCCGTGATATACTGTCCGTAAACGAACGAAAAAAGGAGCGAACAAAAAGAATGGATACGATCCCTTATGCGCTGCGGGTGCGGCTCGGCGAGGATGTCCCTCTGGACGGACAGTTTCGCGTAATGAAGCGGACGACGGTGTTTGAGCGCGCGGAAACGTTCAATCTGTTTCCGGCGCCTAAGGAGAAGCCGAAGAGTATTCGCGCGGCGGTGTTCAATATGGAGCACGGCTACCGCATCAAGGAGATCGCGCCGTTTTTAACCGAGTGCCCGGCGCTGCAGAACGTGGATATCCTGTTCGGCAACGAGATGGACGACGGCACCGAGCGCAGCGGCAACATCGACACGGCGCGCGGCCTTGCGGAGCTGTTAGGCTATAACTACGCCTACGGCCTCGAATTTATCGAGCTCGTCAATCCGAACGACAAAAAGGGCTATGAGGGCAACGTGCTGTTTTCGCGCTGGCCTATCGTCCGCGCGGAGGCGTTCTATCCGCCGGAGGGCTACAACTGGTACTTCGATGAGCAGGTGCGCATCGGCGCGCGCGTTGCCGTCCTTGCAGAGCTGGATATCGCCGGCACGCACGTCGGCGCGGTGTGTATCCACCTCGAAAACCGCACGACGCCGGAGTTTCGCGCCGTGCAGACCAAGGCGATTCTGGACAGGGCGGACGAATATTTCGGCGATACTCCGATCCTTGTCGGCGGGGACTTCAATTCCAACGCGTTCGAGGACAGCTATGCGTCCGCCAAGGCCTACTACGATCTGCAAAAGGCGACCGGCCTGATGCGCGACGTGGAGCAATACGAACCGCTGCTGTCCACCGCCGAACGCACCGGCTACGACTATCGCTCCTTAAACGGCGTGCATATCCCGACACGCCGCAAGCCGATGGACGGCGGCGACCTCGAACTGCATCTCGACTGGATCTTCGGCAAGGGCGTGACATGTCTCGAGCACGGTTGGGTGTC
>JAFUDD010000308.1 GCA_017459315.1 Clostridia bacterium
AATCAGATCGGCGCCGCTTCCTGCATAGTCGGGAAACAGCTCCGGCCGGTGGCAAAGGACAAGGTTGAACAGCTTCGGCCGGATACGACTTGTCAGCTCTTCCCTGCTTGCCCGCTGCTTTAAGCCGATGATGTGCAGATCTTCAACATCCGTTTCCGCGTTTCGCAGCAGGATAGCGCCTTTATCAGCGATAGCCTTTAAGTACCGTTCGCCGGTTTCATTGAGCGCAGCCTCATGATTGCCCTCCACAACATATACGGGAACATGCGGAACAAGCTCATCAATCAATGTAAAGGCGTTTTGATGTGCCGTCGCCTTATGGCGGTTGAAAAGATCACCGGTGCACACAACGAAATCGGTCTTTGGGGCAAGCACGGCTGAAACAAGCCATGATTGCTTTTCGCCATACAGGTGGTTATGCAAATCGGAAATCTGCACGATCGTATAGGACCGAGTCAGCTTGCCGCTGCGGATTTCGGAATTAGAAATTTTAAACGGTTGTTTTACGCGTTCCATTGGTATTTTACCATGATAACATTTCCGTCACTGTTAAATTCTACGCCATCCTTTTCCAAAAGATACACCTGCTCCTGAAAACCGCCGAAAGCAAACGCAGGAGACGGTCTGCCGTCTCGGTTAACGACCCGGTAGCACGGGATCCCGTCAGGATCCGGATTCACATGCAGCGCATAGCCGACAACACGTGCCCATCGCGGATTACCGGCAAGCCGTGCCACTTGTCCATAGGTAGCTACCTTGCCGCGCGGTATCCGCTTCACGACTGCATAGATACGGTTGAAGGTGCTGTCTGTATTCTGTTTCACACCCATGCAGAAAGCGCCTCGATCTCTTCGGACTTAGTGGACCAGCTCGTCGCAAGCCGGACAACAGTATGCGCATCGTCGAACGGCTCCCAATAGGAATACCGGATATGCGGCTTCCATGCTTCAAGCTGCTCGTTCGACACGATCAAAAACTGCTGGTTTGTAGCTGTCTCCAAAAAGAAGCGGCAGCCTTTTTCATGCAATATTGTTTTAAGCCGTTCCGCCATTGCAATAGCGTGCGCGGATATTTCGAGATATAAATTGTCGGTAAACAACGCTTCAAACTGCACACCGATCAGGCGGCCTTTGGCAAGCATCGCGCCGTGTTTTTTGACATGGTTGGCAAAATGCGGCGGCATAGTCCCCTTGGGAAAGACAACGGCTTCTCCGCACAGCGCGCCGACCTTCGTTCCGCCGATATAAAACACATCACAGGTTTCGGCGATATCATGGATGGATACGTCTGTTTGCAGGCTGGCCAAGCCGTAACCGAGCCGCGCGCCGTCCAAAAACAACCGCATACCGAATTGACGGCATGTTTCAGCTATGGCATACAACTCATTTTTTGCATACAGCGTTCCGTATTCGGTCGGATGCGAAATGTAGACTGCGCCGGGAAAAACCATGTGCTCCCGGTTATCGTCTGCGTAAAAGCGACGGCACCATTTTGAAAGTTCTTTGCAGTCGATCTTGCCGTGATGCGAAGGAAGCGTCAGCGTTTTGATGCCGAGATGCTCGATTGCTCCGGCTTCATGCACGTGAATATGCCCGGAATCGGCACAGAGCACGCCCTCAAACGGTTTTAGGATGGCGGACAAAACAACGACGTTCGTCTGCGTCCCGCCCGCAAGAAAATAAACGTTCGCGTTTGGAGTCCCGCAAAATTCACGAATCAGCTGCGCGGCGTGGGACGTATACTCGTCCTCACCATAACCGACCTGCGAGGTGTCATTTGTTTTCAATAGATGCTGCAGCACAATGGGATGCGCGCCGTTGTTGTAATCGCATTCAAAAGCCAGCATGGCAGGAATCCTCCGTTAATTCAATATAAAAGCTCACCGGACGAAAGCCGTCATTGCAGGAGAGCATGGCGCTGTTTGGATCCTTCATCCATCCATCGTAAAAGTTGTTCTCACCGCGCAGGAGCCGCAAAGCAAACGGTCGGATCGATTCCCATGCACTTTCACACATTCCTTTGGGACACGCATCCTCCTGCGCATAAAAGACCTGCCCGATCTCGATATCGCACGTGTGCTCGATGGGGTTTTCATACCGTTCCATCAAGTCCGGATAGACCGTTTGACGGACGGCGGTGATTTTGACACTTTTCATTGATTATCTCCGCTTATCATCTGTATCATCAAGTTGACCGTAATTTCTTGCTGCTTCTCCCTTGCAATCGCAGGTACTCCGTCCCCTGCCTGTTCGCCGTAATTGCCGAAATAGGCATGGCAGCCTCCCTCGATGATTTGCTCAACGGCATTGTCCGGCAAATTCTGCCGATATTTCCTATAATTTTCATGGTTCAGCACCTGATCCTCCGAGCCGTAAACGGATAAAACCCTTAAGTCGGTATCATGCAGATCTTTGGTGGAATAAGCGCCGAGCAAAACCAATCCCTTAAGCTGGTCCGAATGGGACAATGCATAACCGGCTGCCATAGCGCCGCCGAGCGAATGTCCGCCGATGTACCAAGTGGACACTTTCGGAAAGCTGTTCATCACGCGATCAGCCGCATTGCTGTCCAGCACCGCCATATTCCCGGGCATGTGAACAATTACACAAAGAACGCCGTTTTCGCTGAGGCGCTCCATTATCGGCGCATAGGCGGAGAATTCTACCTTCGCACCGGGATAAAAGATCATGCCTGTATCGTAGGATTCCGGGATAAATGCGATCCGATCGGCCGTTTTTTCTACGGTAATCCCCGCTGCGGGCTGTTCGATGACCGATAAAGCCGAGGGTTCTGCATGATAGTAGTCGGAAAGATACCAGTATACTGTAACGGCAAGCAGCAGCACGAAGCCGAGAACAATCCAAAGCGGAAGAAAGCGAGCTCTTTTTTTGTTCTTCTCCATGATTTACTCCGTCAAGGCAAGCATATTTACGATTTTTTCGGTCAGCAGATCGACGTCAAAGGAATCTGTTATCTCCAAGCATGGGATATCGTATTCGATGCAGGCTTCCTTGAATTCCTTGCTGCATTGAATCAGACGTTCCAAATCGGGCTGATCGTCCAATCGGTTTTCAATCGCATTTGCATGAGTGGCCACATCCGAAAAGTGATCCCGCAAGTACGATTCGCTCATCACAATAAATACACAGCGGATGCTGTCCAAATATTGTTCCGAGAAGTATGTGCGCCATGTTTCCGGAATATAGCAGCCCTCGACGATCAGATTCTGGTGATTCTCGATGGCTGTTTTGATGATTTCCGCTGCAAACGGGAACAGGAAATAGCGCATTTCGTAATCATCCTCTACCGTCAGATCTGTCTTTCCGGTACGGATGAAGGCCATTTTCAGATGGTCAAGGCTGATATACGGGTACTGTAATCGCTCCAACAGCTTCTGCGCAAAAAGCGTTTTTCCGACGTGGCTGCTGCCGCCGATCAAAATAACCATAGGCGGTATCGTATCAATCGGAAACATCGACGTCGGCGGTAATGTGCAGCATATAGCCGGGATACATTTCCCCGATTTCGGTGTACAGCGTTTGCAGAGCTTCGGTATGATTGACCTCAAAGCTGAGGACAACATCAAAGCGAAGCTCCTTCTTTTCTAAATTGGCATAGAACCCGTGAAGCTGCAAAGCCCATTCATGTGCCATGACTTTTTCCAAAATGCGGTTGCGGATCTGTGCCGCTTCATCGCTGCCGGTATTATAGGAATAGACGCCTACGCCTGTTAAGATAACGCCAGTTTCGCAGTATACCTTTTCCTGCAAAGCGCGGGACAGCGTGTCCACCTCGGCAACGGTCATGGTATCGCGCAGCTCCAAATGCACGGTGCCGTAATTTCGATTCGGGCCGTAATTGTAGAGAATCAAATCGAATGCGCCGCGCACCTCCGGGGAAGCGGTCAATATTTCACGAATTTTAGCGGTAACCTCTGTATCCGCTCGGCGGCCGAGGATGTCGCTGATGGTATCGGACATCATTTCAATACCGGATTTGATAATCATCACCGAGATGAATGCGCCGACATACGCTTCGAGAGAAAGCCCGGTAAACATGAAGAGGATCGCGCACAGCAAAACCGAGGACGACAGTATTGCATCGAACAGGGCATCGGAGCCGGAAGCAACGAGCGATCCGGAATTCACCTTCTTCCCCTGGCGCTTGACAAACTGACCGAGCAGCAGCTTTACGATAATGGCTGCGCCGATGATGATAAGGGACGTGACGGAATAATCCGGCGTTTCGGGCTGGAATATCTTCTTGATGGATTCGATCAGCGACGTTAGACCGGCATACAGCACGATGGCCGAAACAATAAACGCGCTGATGTATTCGGTTCTGCCATGACCGAGCGGATGCTTTTTGTCCGGTTTTCTTCCGGCCAGTTTTGCGCCGATGATGGTAATGACGGACGAAAGTGCATCAGACAGATTGTTGACGGCGTCCAAAATGACGGCAATTGAATTGGAC
>JAFUDD010000309.1 GCA_017459315.1 Clostridia bacterium
GACGCGAGAGTCGGAAACGAGTGGCGGCGCATGATATGAAGCACATTGCAAGCTGCTCGTTCGGCAAGGACAGTATGGCGACCGTGCTGCTGGCATTGGAGCATGGCGAGCCTCTGGATGAAGTTGTCTACTGCGAGGTCATATTCGACGAATACACCTCGGGCGAGGTGCCGGAGCACCGGGACTTTATTCTGGACTGCGCGATACCTTTTCTGGAAAGAAACGGCGTCCGGGTCGTCAGGCTGCTGTCCCCGATGACCTATATCCAGTCGTTCTACCGCGTGCTGAAAAAAGGTGCGAACGTCGGAAAGCTCAATGCATGGCCGCTGTGCGGACGCTGCTGTATCCAACGGGATTGCAAGCTGCCGCCGATCAAGGCGTACAAACGCGCACAGGGGCGGGATACCGTGCAATACATCGGTATCTCTGCTGACGAGGACGAACGGCTTGCGCGTCTGGATGGCGTCAAGAGGGTGTCGCTGCTGGCAAAGTACGGCAAAACGGAGAAAGACACCGCGGAAATCTGCAAGGCGGCGGGGTTGCTGTCGCCGATCTATCACTTTGCAAAGCGGAACGGTTGCTTCTTCTGCCCGAACGCCGGCATGAGCGAGCTTCGGCATCTGCGCACCTATCACCGCGACCTGTGGGACAGGCTGTTGGAATGTCAGAAGGCACAAAACAAGGCGACGGAGCTGTTTAACAGGAACTATCGCATTGACGAGCTGGATGAACGCCTCCGCGTGGAATGCGCGCAGCTTTCACTGTTCGATGAAAGCCTGAGCAGCGCGGCATGAAATCACTTTTTTGAACTAAAAGGAGAACTGAAAAATGTATGTACGAAGCAAGCGTATGGAATTTCAAAACTGCAAGGTACGCGATCTGATCGAGGCGCTTTTGCCCTATGAGGATTCCGACATTGTCTGCGACGGCGACGAATACTTCTGGCTGCACGTTGAGGAGGACGGAACCCTGGTAAACATCGACAGCAACAGTCTCGACAGCGAGTATGAGGGCTGAGCGATGGACATGAACTGCGGACATATGCAGGACAAGATATGCACCTGCATCGCAAACATGAACACGGCGAATCAGATGATCCACGTTTCGAGCAATATCCGCAACGCGGGTTGGGAACTGGATTATGAAACGCTTGACGTGCCGGGCAGCATCCGCTTGTGCGTCGTCGGCGTCTGCGCCAAGTGCGGGGAGCGACTGTGCTACGGCCTGTCCCTCGGACATGAGACACGCGGGGAAAAGCTGATTGAAAGCGTCTGCACCTATCTCACGCTGTTCCACAGGATCGACGGGCTCCAGCTCACGCGGGAACGGTTCGACAGGGATTTACTGCTGCTGTTTCATGAGCAGGATCGCCCGGCTGTGCGGACATGGCTGGATGGGAGGACAACATGAGGATCGGGCTGTACGTTGTGACCGAGGCCATCGAGGCGTGCGGCAAGAGTATGGAGACCGTTTCACCGGAAGAGGAGCAGGGCGGCGTATTTAAAGACGGCGCGCTTGCCCTGTAGGCGATGCTCCGTGGTGTTCCCGACGAGCCTGCGCGTGATCGATTCCTCTATGCGGCGAGCTTCGAGGACGGAGTGCTCCGGCTGGACAAGCTGATCCTCGGCATGGGTTACGAAGCGAAGGAAAACCGATACAAATTGCTCTTTGAGCA
>JAFUDD010000310.1 GCA_017459315.1 Clostridia bacterium
GGCGTTCCGGAGGATTTCAGCGGAAAGCTGCTGGAGGTTCCCGTGGGGACGGGCGTTTTTACGATGCCGGTCTACCGGGAGCTGCCGGGTGCCGACATCACGTGCCTTGACTATTCGGAGAACATGATGGCGTCGGCCAAGGAAAAGGCGAAGGCTGCGGGCATTGCCAACGTCACCTTTTTGCAGGGCGACGTGGGTGCGCTGCCGTTTGCAGACGAGAGCTTCGATATCGTGCTGTCGCTGAACGGCTTTCATGCCTTTCCGGACAAGGAGGCGGCGTATCGGGAAACGTACCGCGTGCTGAAAAAGGGCGGCACGTTCTGCGGCTGCTTCTATGTGCAGGGCGGACACAGGCGCACCGACTGGTTTATCCGGCATCTGTATCAGCCAAAAGGATTTTTCACCCCGCCCTACGAAACGGAGCAAAGCCTGCGCGCAAGGCTTTCGGGGCTTTACGAACAGGCGGAGGTCACGATGACAGAGGGGATCGGCTGCTTCTGCTGCCGAAAATAAAAGGAGGAAACATGCATATCTGGGTCATTCTGATCGAAATGGTCGCCTTTGCGGCAATCTTTACCGCCGCTGTTTTCTTCGCGTCCCGCGGCGACAGGAAATACAGCACGGCAAGTATTCACAATTATCCGCCCGATATTCAGGAGGAATATTTCAAGACACACGAAAGGGTGGACGTGAGCTACAAATCCAAAAAGGTGATTCTGACCAAGAGCTTCGGCGTGCTGCTCTTTACGGGGATCCTGCTGGTCTGCGCCCTCGTTGCCGGGGCAAAGACCTTTTGGCAGGGCTTCCTGCTTGCGTTCGGCCTCATGGCATGGATCGGCGCTTACGACACCTTCTTTCTCGACTGGGTGCTGTTTGCCAATCTGCCGATGTTCCGTCTGGAGGGAACCGAGCACATGGACAAGGCGTATCATCAAAAGTGGTTCCACCTGAAGGGGATGCTGTTTCCGGGCATCGTCTTTGCGCTGATCCCCGCCGCGCTGGTGGGGTGGCTTGTGACGCTGATCGGCTAAGACCGAAGGACGGCACGAAAGGATCCGGCGCAGCAAGGGCAGAGGCGAGCGCGAAGGCCCGGCCTCGGCCGCTTCATGCCGACAGAAAAAGCAAAATGCCATAGAAAAGCAAGGCACCCGCCAAAGCCCCAAAGGGCACGGCGGGTGTTTTTAATGGTAAACCGTGATCGTATCTTCCATAGCGGCTTATACCCGGATGGACGCGATATACTCGGTATCCGGCGCGGCGTTAAGGCCCGGATCGGCAACCGTCAGCGCGGGGGAAAGCCCGCTTTCCTTGGCGACGAGCGCAAAGTGCGCAAGCGCAATGCCCATGTCGATCCGCTGGACATCCCATCCGCCCACGCCGTAGCCCCTGCTGTGCTTCTCGTAAAAATGCACCGTATCGCCGCATACGACGGCGCGCCACGGCTGCTTGTTGACCGCGGACGGCGCAAGCCGCACGGCCTCGAGCGCCGCAAACAGCGGACCTGCCACTTCGGGCGTCAGCGGGGTATCAAAGCTGCCGGAACAGAACAGCGCCGCAAACGGGAACCGCGTATCCGCCTTGATGCCCTTTCGCATCATGACCTCCCGCATGGACTGTTTCTTTGCCGGATAGCCGAGCGGGCTGACGCAGGGCATGACCTCGCCGTCCCGCAGAGCCATCGCCTTTTCAAACGCGGGACGGTCCATCGTACCGGCGATCCATGTCGTGCCGATCCCGCGCGCTTGGGCAAACAGCACGACCTTTTCAAAGGCGTAGCCGAACGCTTCCTCCGCATGCGGGACGCGCGGCAGCTTCCCGGCGATAAACGTATCCGTTCCGACAATGACGGGGCTTTTCAAGCCCTGCTTTTTCGCGTCGAGCAGCTTCCATGTGATCGGAAGATCGTAGGGGTTTTCGAGCTTTTCGGCAAAGGCCAAAACCGCCGCCGCATCCTCCGGCTTCAGGGGCGTTTCGTCAAAGGTGCGCACGCTGCGCCGCGCGCGGATAACTTCCAAAGCGTTCATTTTTCTGTCCTTTCCGGGTGGATTTTCGACCGCTGCCGCGGGATTTTCCGGCGATCCGTGAGGGGCCGAAAAGACCCTCGCAACGGATCCCTTATCTGATTATATATTATAATGGAACGCTGTCTGCCTGTCAATAACGGAGAAAAACAACGCCGAAAAGTCGCGCCCGATCGGCGGAGGCCGTCGTGCCGCGGCATAAAAATTGCCCCTGCGCGCCGCGCTTCCGTTCGTCGGAGGGAAGCCGGCGTATATGCAGGGACAAATCCTAAAAACAAGCGATCCGATCACCGCACACAAAGGCAGGCGTTATCTTTCGCTGCTGCGGCTTTCAAAGTCCATCTCCGTATTCGCTTTCCACGAAGCGTCCAACGGCATGTGCGAGCGGAGCAGCACGGCGGCTTCCGTGACAGACTCCATTGAGTTTCGCATACCAACTGA
>JAFUDD010000311.1 GCA_017459315.1 Clostridia bacterium
GAGGGGATCGACCGCGTTCGTCTTGGTTCTCTTGAACCCCGCTCTATTGACGAACGCTTTGTGAAAACTGCAAAAGCCTGCCCTTCGCTGTGCCATCAGTTCCACCTTTCGCTGCAAAGCGGTTCGGATACGGTTTTGCAGCGCATGAACCGTCGGTATACGACAGACGATTACAGACAGGCTGTTCGTCTCCTGCGAGACGCTTTTGACGATACGGCGATTACGACGGATATCATTGCGGGCTTTGTCGGGGAGACGGAGGCCGAGCATCGAGAAACGGTTGATTTTGTCAAAGAAATCGGATTTGCCCGCATTCATGTTTTTCCGTATTCCAAACGGAACGGCACGAAAGCTGCTTCTATGCCGGGACATTTGCCGCGTGCCGTAAAGGAAGAAAGAACGAAAGAACTGATCGCTGTCGGCTTTGAATGTGAAACAGCATTCGTTTCTCAAATGATTGGCAAGACTGTTGCAGTTCTGATGGAAGACGACGGCACCGGGTATACGGGAAATTACGTTCGTGTCCACTGCAGCGGCGAACCGGGCGAATTGAAACAAGTACAACTCTATGCGCAAGACGGTGTGCTTGCGTTGGGAAAATAAGCAGGAGGTTGATTATGTGTTTGTTTTGTGAAATTGCAGCGGGCAATATCCCGTCCAAGAAAGCGTATGAAGATGATTCCGTTGTGGCATTCTATGATATTGCACCGCAGGCGCCGGTTCATGTGTTGATCATTCCGCGACGCCATATCGAGAGCGCGCAGGCATTGACGGAAGCAGACAATACGCTCCTTTGCCACATGTTTGCGGTCGCACGCGAGCTTGCCGTTACACTCGGCGTAGCGGAGAGTGGGTATCGACTGATCACCAACGTCGGCAAGGACGCGGGGCAGAGCGTGCCGCATCTGCATTTGCATTTGATCGGCGGCAAAGAACTGAATTGGAATAATTAGTAAACTCTTATTCGATTTGGTTGCCAAATTCCGACGATTTGCATATAATAGGAGCGAATCTTGTCAAAGAGGATGGGAATTACAAACATGGCATCTTTGGATGAAGCAAAACGAATCCATTGCGTAGGCATCGGCGGCTGCAGCATGAGCGGCATCGCACGTATTCTGAATGCGCAGGGACATATCGTTTCCGGCAGCGATCGTGAACCGACGCAGTTTACCGGGAACCTTGAAAAAGAGGGAATCACAGTCTATTACGGTCACAAGGCCGAGCAGGCTGCCGGGGCGGATCTTTTGGTTTACAGCGCGGCGATCAAGCCCGAAAATCCCGAACGCGTATATGCAAGGGAGCATGGCATTCCGGAAATGGAGCGCAGCGTGGCACTCGGACAGATTTCCGGTCGGTTTGATCATGTCGTAGCCGTATCCGGCTGCCACGGAAAGACCACGATCACCTCGATGCTGGCATTTGTTAACGAACAAGCCAAGCTCGGCGCGACGCTGCATGTCGGCGGATATGTAGAGCTGATCGACGGCGGCGTTACGCTTGGCAGCAAAGATCTGTTTATCACCGAAGCCTGTGAGTATGTTCGCAGCTTTTTGACGCTTCGTCCCACTATTGCGATTGTCAATAATATCGACAACGATCATTTGGATTGCTACGGCGATATCGAGCATATCATTGCAGCGTTCGATGAATTCTGCCGTCTGGTTCCGAAGGATGGTTTGATTCTCGGCTGTACAGATGATGAAAAGGTCGCGCGTCTTTTGCCGACCCTCGACCGTCCGTATGAAACGTACGGATTGCATCGCGGCGATTTCCATGCCGACCATATCACGTACAGCGAAAAAGGCTACCCGTCATTCGATCTCGTCGATCATGAGGCAGTTGTCGGCAGAGTTTCGCTGTCGGTTCCGGGGGAACACAACATCATCAACGCGATTGCAGTCTATGCTGCGTCGAAACAGCTTGGCGTTTCCTTTGCGGATTATGCCGAAGCGTTGCATCGTTTTGTGAACACAAAGCGTCGCTTTGAACTGCTCGGTGAAAAGAACGGCGTCAAGGTCTATCATGACTACGGCCATCATCCGAATGAGATCGCAGCGACTTTGCAAGCCGCCACTCGTGTGCCGCATAAGCGTATTTTCTGCGTTTTTCAATGCAATAGCTATACACGTGCGCGAACGCTGTTTTGCGAAAATGTAACCTGCTTCCGCAATGCGGATGTCGTGCTTGTTCCGAACATCTATCCGGGACGAGAGGTGGACACCGGCATCGTGCATGCCAAAGACATGGTCGCAGGTATCAATCGCGAAACAGGGAATGCGATCTATCTTGCTACATTCGAAGAGATTTCGGATTATCTCGATGCCCATGCCATGCCCGGCGATATCGTGATCACGGTCGGCAGCGGCGACGTTTACCGTCAATCGCAAAAGCTCCTTTGATCAAACAGAATACGCATTGCAGGCGGCCTGAAAGAAGGCCGCCTTTCTTATGCTATACATACTATGAAACGCTGTCAAATCTGTGCAGTTCTCTGGCGATTTGTTCCATAGAGCCGCGTCCGTACAGTCGCATGCGCACACGTTCGGATAGCATATACAAAAATGCCGTATTGGAGGGAGTGGGGTTGCTTTCTTCCGTCGTGTACCCGATAAAGGACTCCAGCACATTATAATCCGCTCGCATCCACGCTGTTTCGATGGCGTGCCGCATTGCGTGCTCGACAATACTGATATTGGTATTCGTGATTTCGGCAAGTTTTGCATACAACTCTGTCATCATTTTCAAATCGGCGCCGTACGGTTGATGCAGAATGTATTCGGCGCCTAATCGCAGCATTTCAAAGCCCTGCAGGTGAGGAGATACGCCAAGCTTTAACAAAGCTTCCGAGCAGATTCGATCCAACAGCCGATCATTACGAACAGGATTCATGGATTCTTCCAACATCGTGCTGATGCGGCCAAGTATCGTTTCCGGCGCAATCGGCTGCTGAAAACAATCGCAAACAGCGGCTGGAATCGGAAATGGAAGGATTCGGTCAGTCAGCAAGAACAGATGGAACGGTCTTTCGAGCGGCAATGCCAATAAAGCATGCAGAAATGATAACGCTGCATCGTCACTTTCAGATATGCAATATAACACAGCGTTCGGATTTTTCCGGAACACATACTCAATAAAAGCGAACGGATCGCAAAATGTGTGCGTCTCCGTAAATCTGTACAATGCACGCATAGCAGAAGGGAAAGAAAACTCTGCTTGTGAAAATACAGTCAATGAACGTTGCATGGTCCCTCCAAAATCCTGTCTGTATTTCTTATTTTCTCATGTTTTGAAGAAAAAGCAATGTCGAAAATGTTACAAGCGTCGTAAATAAATCGGATATTTGATGAACGAAAAAGCAGAAAGGCAAAACACCTTTCTGCTCTCATGATGTAATGTATTTTATTCTAAGCGATACGTACCGTCTGCGGTACAAAGAACGGAGCGTGTAAAGAACGTCTTGCAGGCATCGATCATGTAAGCCGAATCCCTTGTTCCGGCCGTCTCATAGGAAGAATGCATGGCGAGCTGCGCAAGACCGATATCTACGGCATTCATGGAAACGCGCGCCGAAGCAATACTGCCGAGCGTCGATCCGCCACGGATGTCGCTGCGGTTGGCAAAATGCTGTACGGGTACATTTGCCTGTCGGCAGATTTCCGTGAACAACGCTTCGGACACGGCATCGGTTGTGTACTTTTGATTGGCGTTATGCTTGATCACGATGCCTGCATTCATGTGCGGCGCATTCTGCTTGTCCGAGAGTTCAGGATGGTTCGGATGCATTGCATGCGCATTGTCGCAGGAAAGCAGCAGGGA
>JAFUDD010000312.1 GCA_017459315.1 Clostridia bacterium
CCGGTTATCGGGAGGGCGTATTCGTCGATATTCGGTGGGTTGATTCGGAAACGTTAACCCCAAAGGATGCGGACGGCGTCGATGGGATTCTGGTCCCCGGCGGGTTCGGAGATCGCGGGATCGAAGGCATGATTGCCGCCGCCGACCTTGCAAGAACACAGAAGATCCCGTATTTCGGCATCTGCCTCGGGATGCAAATCCTGTGCATAGCGTTTGCGCGCAACGTGCTGGGCTGGGCAGACGCGAATTCGGGTGAGTTCGATCCACAAAGTGAACACAAGGTGATCGACTTTATGCCGGGGCAGAGCGACGAGATCGACAAGGGCGGCACGCTGCGCCTCGGCAGTTATCCGTGTGTCGTGCAGCCGGATACGATGCTGCATCGCTGCTATCGGCAGGATCGGATCGCGGAGCGGCACCGCCACCGGTATGAGGTGAACAACGTTTTCCGCGACGACCTTGCCAACGCCGGTCTGACGCTTTCGGGCGTTTCGCCGGACGGGCGGCTGGTGGAGGCCGTAGAGATCGGGGAACATCCATTCTGTGTCGGCGTCCAGTTTCATCCGGAATTCAAGAGCCGGCCGAACCGCCCGCATCCGCTGTTTTCGGGCTTCATCCGGGCGGCACAGCAATATCGAAAAGGAAGGGAGTAAACAAATATGTGTGGAATTGTCGGATATACAGGAAAGCAGCCTGCGGCGCCGATCCTTTTGGAGGGCCTTTCCAAACTGGAATACCGCGGCTATGATTCTGCGGGGCTGGCCGTGCGCAGCGGCGACGCGCTCGCGGAGGTCGTTAAGGCCACCGGAAAACTGAAAAACCTGATCGAAATGACCGACGGCGGAAAGACTCTCCCGGGATTGTGCGGTATCGGGCATACGCGATGGGCGACGCACGGCGAACCGAGCCGCGCCAACGCGCATCCCCACGTTTCCGGCAACGCCACCGGCTCCGGCTCCGGCCCGGTGGAATCGGACGTCGTCGGCGTGCATAACGGCATCATCGAAAACTACGAGGAGCTGCGGCAAAAGCTGCTGCATAACGGCTACCGGTTTTACAGCGGCACGGATACCGAGGTCGTTATCAAACTGGTCGATTACTATTATAAGAAATACAAGATCGGGCCGATCGACGCGATCAACCGCATGATGGTGCGTGTGCGCGGCAGCTATGCGCTCGCGCTGATGTTCAAGGACTATCCCGGCGAACTGTACTGCGCACGAAAAGACAGTCCGCTGATCATCGGCGTAGCGGACGGCGAAACGTTCCTTGCGTCCGACGTTCCTGCGATCCTGAAATACACGCGGGAGGTCTATTACATCGACAACCTGCAATCCGCGCGGCTTTGCCCGGGCGAAGCGCACTTTTTCGATCTGAACGGCGACGAGGTTGCCGTCCCACTGACGACGATCACATGGAACGCCGAGGCTGCCGAAAAGGGCGGGTACGAGCATTTCATGATCAAGGAAATCCATGAACAGCCGCGCGCCGTCAAGGACACCCTAAACAGCATCATAAAAGACGGACGCATCGATCTTTCCGCCTCCGGTATGACAACGGATTTGCTGCGATCCGTAAAGAGCCTTTGCATCGTGGCCTGCGGCTCCGCATGGCACGTCGGGATGGCTGCGCAGTATGTCATTGAGGATCTATGCGGGCTTCCGGTTCGTGTGGAGCTGGCTTCGGAATTCCGATACCGGAAACCCATGCTCGGAGAGAACCCGCTTGTGATCGTGATCTCCCAATCGGGCGAAACGGCGGACAGCCTCGCCGCCCTGCGGGAAGCCAAAAGTGCAGGCATCCCGACGCTTGCGGTCATCAATGTGGTCGGTTCGACGATCGCCAGGGAAGCGGATCACGTGCTGTACACGCTGGCCGGGCCGGAGATCGCCGTTGCAACGACAAAGGCGTACAGCGCACAGCTTGTCATGCTGTATGCGCTCGCGGTTGAGTTGGCCGAAACGCACGGCAAACTGGACGAGGAAAGCTACCGCTTCTATCAGGACGCGCTTTTGAAACTGCCGGAACAGATGGAGCGCGCACTCGAAAACAAGGAACGCATCCAATGGTTTGCCGCAAAGCACGCCAACGCGCGGGATATTTTCTTCATCGGCCGCGGTCTGGATTACGCGATCTGTCTGGAGGGCAGTCTCAAGATGAAGGAAATATCCTATATCCACAGCGAAGCGTATGCGGCGGGCGAACTGAAGCACGGGACGATCTCTCTGATCGAGAACGGCACGCTTGTGATCGGCGTGCTCACGCAAAAGGCACTGATCGAAAAGACTGTCAGCAATATGGCGGAGTGCAAGGCGCGCGGCGCATATCTGATGGGGTTGACCGGCTACGGCAATTACAACGTGGAGGAGACCGCAAACTTCACCGTCTATGTGCCGAACACCGATCCGCATTTTTACGGCAGCGTTGCGATCATTCCACTGCAGCTGCTGGCGTACTATACCAGCGTTTCCAAGGGACTGGATGTGGATAAACCGCGCAATCTCGCCAAGAGCGTTACGGTGGAGTGAAGCCGATGGAACAGGAACGGATTTTGATTTTGGATTTCGGCGGGCAGTATAAGCAGCTGATCGCGCGGCGGATCCGCGAATGCAGCGTGTACTGTGAGATTCTCCCACATACGACGTCGATTGAGACGTTGATTGAACGGCACCCGAAGGGCATCGTGCTGACCGGCGGACCGGACAGTGTCAACGAGCCGGATTCCCCGACGTATACGGCGAACCTGTTCCGGCTCGGCGTCCCAATTTTAGGCATCTGCTACGGCGCACAATGGATGGCAAAAACGCTCGGCGGCACAGTCGAAAAGGCGAGCGTTTCGGAATACGGTCACGCGAATCTGCAGATCGACGCACTGGATTCCGCGCTGCTGCGCGGCGTTCCCACCCAAACCTCCTGCTGGATGAGCCATACGGATCGCATCACGGAAATACCGGATGGCTTTTGCGTCACGGCGCACACCAAGCATTGTCCGGTCGCGGCAATGGAGGATGCGAAACGGCGGCTCTACGGCGTACAGTTCCACCCCGAGGTCGTGCATACGCCGGACGGCGCGACAATGCTGCACCGTTTTGTACGGGAGATCTGCGGCTGCAAAGGGAGTTGGCACATGTCCGCCTTTGCGCATACGCAGATCGACGCGCTGCGCACCCAAATCGGCAGTTCCCGCGTACTGCTCGGACTATCCGGCGGGGTGGATTCCGCCGTTGCCGCCGCGCTGCTGTCCAAAGCGATCGGAAAGCAGCTGGTCTGCGTGTTTGTCGATCACGGTTTGCTGCGAAAGGACGAAGGCGACGAAGTCGAGTCGGTGTTTGGCGAGGGCGGCGGATTTGAATTGCAATTCGTGCGTGTAAATGCGCAGGAGCGGTTTTATCAGGCGCTTCGCGGCGTGACCGATCCCGAACGCAAGCGAAAGATCATCGGCGAGCAGTTTGTCCGCGTATTCGAAGAGGAAGCCCGAAAACTCGGCGCGATCGACTATCTGGCGCAAGGAACGATCTATCCAGACGTGATCGAAAGCGGCGTCGGCGGCGCGGTCATCAAATCGCACCACAATGTCGGCGGATTGCCGAAGAACGTGTCGTTTCGCGGCATCATCGAACCGCTGCGCCCGCTGTTTAAGGACGAAGTGCGCGCAGTCGGTCTGGAACTGGGCCTGCCCGCCTCCATGGTGTACCGGCAGCCGTTCCCGGGGCCGGGGCTCGGCGTTCGCATCATCGGCGAGATCACGCCGGAAAAGGTGCGGATCGTGCAGGAAGCGGATGCGATCTTCCGCGAGGAACTGACGCGCGCGTCGATCGACATCAGTAAGGGGCAGTTCTTTGCCGCGCTGACCAATCTGCAGTCGGTCGGCGTGATGGGCGACGCCAGAACCTACGCCTCCGCGGTGGTGCTGCGCGCGGTCATGACCGATGATTTTATGACGGCGCGTGCGGCGCGCCTGTCGTATGAATTGCTCGATACCACGATGAACCGCATCATCAACGAGGTCAGAGGCGTCAACCGGGTATTCTATGATCTGACCAGCAAACCGCCCGCGACGATTGAATTGGAATAACGCTGTTCCTCGTCGACACTGCATTTATATTTTAAAACAGAAATATTTTATATCGTGCTTTTGAAGAAAATAAGAACGAGGAAAAAGCTCTCTTTTCCAGCGAAAAATTGTAACGATCCGGAGCAGATCAGCATTCACAGAAAATGATGTGGTAATATCTCTCAAAATCGACCCTAAAACGGGCTGTATATACAGAACGGATCGTGCTTCAAAAACTGCGGAGGAATCTGATACAAAAACGAAAAAAACCTCTTTTATCTGCCTGCGATTGATCGCTCCCGGTTCGTATTGGATGATTTCGCTGATTTGGAATCAGTGACACACGGAACAGCAAGATTGCAGTTTTTTATTGCTTTGTGTGAAAAACGTGATATAATATGGATTGAAAAGTGCGTTTTTTCAATCCATATTTTTATTGAAATGTGCGGAGGCTCGTATGCTGCATCGTAAAATTCAATCGTACATAGAGAACTATTTACAATCCAACTCCAATAAAATCCTGATTATTGACGGTGCAAGACAGATCGGCAAGACCTTTATTATTCGTCATATCGGGCAGCGTCTTTTCGAAAACTATATTGAGTTGAACTTTGTTGAGGATATAGACGGTCCAAAACTGTTTGAGCAGGTTCGGACGGTCAAGGACTTCTATTTTCAAGTCAGCATGATCGCCGGTGAAAAAATGGGCGACAAAAAGAACACGCTGATTTTCCTGGACGAGATACAGGCGTATCCTCACCTGTTGACCATGTTGAAGTTTCTGAAACAAGACGACAGATTCACTTATATTGCCAGCGGCTCCTTGCTCGGTGTAACCCTTCGAAAGACAACCTCAATCCCGATGGGAAGTATCGAAATCAAGCGTATGTTCCCATTAGACTTTGAGGAATTTCTGCTGGCGAATGGTTTTAGCCGATTTGCAATTGATGCCATGCGCGAAAAATTTTTCGCAAAGGAGAGCCTGGATGCGGCGGCGCATGAAAAGGTTCTGGATCTGTTTAAGAAGTATCTGCTGATCGGCGGGCTTCCCGATGCGGTCAATTCTTTTATTGCAGATACCAACATTGTAAATGTGCGAACGATACAGAATACAATTCGTGCGTTCTATGCGGACGACGCTGCAAAATATGAAGAAGACAACAACCGTAAGCTGAAAATCCGCAGAATCTACGATCTGATCCCATCCAATATGGAGAACAAGAAGAAACGAGTGGTGTTCCAGGAGATCGAGAATACGCGCGGCAAGCGCTTTTCGGACTATCAGGATGAGTTCGAGTATCTGATTTCCGCGGGCATCGCGCTGGACGTCAACGCGATCTCCAATCCGGTATTTCCATTGTCGCAGTCGGCCGGAAAGAATCTGCTGAAACTCTATCTTAACGACGTGGGACTCTTGACGGGGGTTCTGTACGGAAATAATATCCGGCCAGTTTTGGATGATGAAGCGGGGATCAACCTCGGTTCTGTGTATGAAAGCGTGGTAGCGCAGGAACTGATCGCTCATGGGCACAAACTGTTCTACTATGACAATCGAACGAAGGGAGAGGTGGATTATCTGATCGACGATTATGACAGCCTTTCCGCGGTTCCGATCGAAGTGAAATCCGGCAAGGATTACACGATCCACAGCGCGCTCAGCACCTTTGTCAACAATGCAGACTATCATGTGAAGAAAGCGTATGTGCTGTCAAACGAACGGCAGATCAGCGTAAACGACAAGATTACATATTTGCCGATTTATTACGCAATGTTCTTCTGAGAAAAATTAAATCTATCTGCAAAAATGTGAAAGCAAAATGCTCGGGATCGAGTGAAAAGGAATTGACGGAAATTGATTAGAGGCAGGGATATGCTGACGATTGCGATTGTAGAGGATAATGACCGGGACGCGGCAGCCTTGGAAAGTTGTCTGGACCGGTTCGGGAGCGAAGAAAAGGTCGCTCTGAAAATCACGCGGTTTCAGGACGGCATGGATTTTATCGAGGGAAAGCATTTCGACTTCGATGTAATCTACATGGATATCGAGATGCCGCTGCTCGGCGGGATGGACGCGGCCAAAGCCATGCGCGAAGCGGGATGCCGGTCGGTGCTGATCTTCGTGACGAATATGGCGCAGTACGCGATCCACGGGTATCGGGTCGAGGCGACGGACTTTGTCTTAAAGCCCGTGCGCTACGCAAGCGTATCGACGCTTTTGAAAAAGCTGCTGCCGCGGCTTCTGCATCAGCCGGGCGAGGAGATCGCGCTCGTTTCGCAAAAGGGCGTGAGAAAGCTGCGGCTCGATTCCATCCGCTATATCGAAAGTGAGGGGCACAAGCTGACCTTTCACACCGAGGACGGTGACATTGAGGACTGGAGCGCAATGAAAAAGGTACTCGCCGCGCTGCCTGCCGACCGCTTTGTGCGCTGCAACAACAGCTATATCGTGCAGATGAGTTTTATCAAGGAGATTAAAATACAGTCCGTCCTTCTCGATAACGGCGAGGAGCTGATCGTTTCGCGGAACAAGCGCAAGGCACTTTTGGAAGCATATCAGACATATCTGCTCGAGCACGGCGTGACGAGCTTTGCGTGAGGTGCGGCCATGCAGGAACCGATTTGGTATTATATCGTCGTATACATCGGCAATCTGATCACATATTTTTTGGCGGCATTCACGGAAATGCATCTGCTGAAAAGGCGTCCCGATTTTCCGATGCGGGTTCTTCTGTGTTCGTTCGTCGCGGTGCTTGTGACAGCGGCGGAAGTCACCGTGACAATGCTGCTGCCCAACGAAGGCGCACGCGGCTATGTTTTTTCAGTCACGGCACATTCGGCGGTGCTGCTGATTTGGGCGTTCGTTGCCGTCTGCTATGAAGCAAATATCCGCAAAAGCCTGTTTATCGCCTGCGGAGCGATCATCGTGCGCACGCTGACGATCTGTGAATGCAGCATTCTTCTGTTTGCGGTGGAGCAGATCGCAGGCGTCACGTTCGATCTGCCGATCATTATGACGACAGTCGGGTTCCTGTTCTCCGCGATCACGCTCGGGATCTGGCTGCTGCTGCCCGCCAAGAAGCGTGTTTCCACGAACATCGATGAACTGATGATCACC
>JAFUDD010000027.1 GCA_017459315.1 Clostridia bacterium
GTTACGCTTTATCGTGATAAACCCACATAGTGATGACGGAATAGCACGCGTCGGTCCCTTCAAAACCAAGCCCGCGTCGACGGGACGGTTGCGAAAATCGCAGTGTATCCACCTGCCGAGAGGCGGGTCTTATCACAAATGGCGGACGGCACTTCGGGATTTTTTCAGAAAAAGATTGCCGAATTGTGTAATGGTAGCACCTACGACTCTGACTCGTATTGTCTAGGTTCGAATCCTAGTTCGGCAGCCAAATACCGCTTCCTTCGGGGAGCGGTTTTTTGTATTGTATTAAGGATTTTTTGCAAAGAAAGGGGCAGATTTCTTGACAGAAGAATGTAAACCTGCTATTATATAATTCATAAAACGTTAATATTATTTCAGAAAGGTGCATGGATGCAAAAAGCTGGGCTTTTTGCCGCTTTACTGCTGTTGGTCGGCACGATGTGTGTAACGCCTATGGCACTGGCGGAGACAAATGCATATGCAGTTTTGACCGAGTTGCCTGATGGCGACGCGATGAGTTATGTTGCAGCTCTCGAATCCTCCGAGAAAGAGCGAAAATTACCGTCCTATACACGCGGCCTCGAATACTGGGAAGCAACGCGGAGCAGTGTTGCCTTGACCGGCAATATCGGTAAGGACGTTTTGGCTGTCGCAAGATCGCAGGTTGGCTATATGGCAGATCAGAAAGATTGGCTGCCGGATGAAGAGGGACTCGAATCCTATACCCGCTATGGCGATTGGTATGGTTCAAAATATTGTGACTGGTGCGACGCGTTTGTATCGTTCTGTGTATATTATGCGGGGCTTACGGATTATCCGAGTGAAATGTCCTGTATGCGGCATGAAACCGATCTTAAAGCCGCCGGCTATTGGCGTGATTGGAATGAATACATTCCGGAAGCTGGGGATTTGGCGTTTGTGAAAGCTGACAAGACCATAAGTTTTTCCTCTCATGCAGGTATCGTTGAGATGGTGCTGCCAGCGACGGAAACGGAACCTGCGCGGCTCGTTCTGATTGAAGGCAACGTCAAAGATCCATGGCAAAATAATAATGTTGTTTCACGCCGTGTTCGCTATTTCGATGAAGTGATCGGCTATGGTACCTACGTTAAGCGCGATCCGTTGCCCGCCACATTATCTGCTCGTCTCGACAACGTTCCGCATTTAATGCGCGTTGATGCCGAACCGGTTTGGGAGGTGCTCGAATTCATCGGCGCCGCCGATACGCCGTATGCACGCGAAAAGTTCCCCGAAAAATTTGCTGAGGCCGAAACAGGCGAGACAAAGTAACACTTTATATTTCTGCTCTCCTTGGGCTAACGGAATACAGAACCAAAAGCGACGGAATCCCCGCCGCTTTTTTGCACACAAAAACGGACGGTATGAAACCGTCCGCAATGCGTGAGCCGCCTTACAGCGACGTGATGTACCACAGCAGCGAGCAAATGACTTGGATGATCGCAAATCGGATCACGACCTGCGTGTCCGACCAACCGTGGTTCTTGCGGGCTTCGTCGTGCAGCGGCGTGCGGATCTTGGTCAGGAACTTGACGTGCAAAAACCGCATGATCGATACCTTGACAAGGCCTGTGATCCCGTCGAACAGGAATACCGCGCACAGCAGCAGCCAGCAGAACGGATGCTGCGTTTTCATCGCCAAAATCGCCAGCAGCACACCGAGCGGCCGCGAGCCTGCATCGCCCATCAGCACCTTGCTCGTACTGGCGTTGTACAGCAGATAGGAGACGATAACCGCGGCAAAGAGCAGAATGTAGCCATGGTATTCCGACGCCAGTTCGTTCGGATAGATCAGCAGCATGGAGAGCAGCGAAACAAGCCCGACCGAGCCGGACAGCCCGTCTACGCCGTCGGTGCAGTTGACCGCGTTGATGCTGACCCAGACGAGAACCGTCGCCAAAAGTGCGTAGACGACCGGGTGCAGAGCAACGGCCGCAGTGCCGAAGTAGATCGTCGTCGGATTGTGGAACAGGAAGATCACACCCACAAGGACGGAAATCACAAGGTCGATCAGCCCTTTCTTGTACTCCGACCACGGATTCTTCGAGGCGTCGTCCAGATAGCCGCTGAGCATTTCAAAGATCAGCAGCAGCGCATAGAACATGAATTCAAGACTGAACGGAATGAACAGCACGGCGCTGACAAGGAATGAGATCAGCATGATCAGACCGACGCCGCGCACCTTGCCCTTGGACAGCTCGCCGTTGACGGCATTTACACGGCCCTGATCGCGCGGCAGAAACGGGAAGTCGATGTGCAACAGCACGGTGGTGAGAACAAAGGAGAACAGCGTGTATACCGCAAACAGGTGCGGTTCGTCGATCCATTGCAGCAAAAATTGATGCAGCATGTCTATTTTTCCTTTCCGGATGATGCTCGTATTATAGTATAAATCGCTTTCACTTTCAATAGGGGATCTCCGGTATTTCGCACGAAAACGGACAAAGCATCGGACAGCGAACTTGTGAACGTGTTGTGGAAATCTTCCCTTGGGGCTTGAAAGATCGGAAAAAAGAGGGTATAATAACGACAGATTCAACAGGGAGGTGCTGTCGTGATACAAATTATTTTCGGGGAAAAGGGAACCGGTAAAACCAAATTGATGTTGGAGCTTGCCAACCGTGCGGCCAAGGAGGCCAAGGGCAGCGTTGTCTTTATCGACGACGATGATCGGTACATGTTCGATCTGAATTTGGCGATTCGGTTTATCAACGGTGTGGAATACGGCATTACGGGGCCGAAGACCTTCTACGGATTCCTCAGCGGGATCGCCGCATCCGACCACGACCTCGAATATGTGTTTGTTGACGGATTCCTGAGCCTCGTTCGTCACGATCTTGTGACCCTTGAGGATCTTTTCAAACAGCTCGAAACGTTTACCGAGCAGCATTCGATCACGCTCACGCTGTGCGTCAGCGGCGCAGTCGAAACGCTTCCGCCGTTTCTGCGGCAATACGCACTCGCGCTGTAAGCCCATCTTTTATCGGAAAGGACGGAGCGTGTCGGGTTCGATACGCTCCTTTTGTAAAACAAAAGCATGGAAACCGTTCGGTACGAAACAACTCCGAAACAGCCGCAAAAAAAACGCAGACGCCGTCGCTGGCCGTGGATTCTGTGGCTTATTTCGCTTGCGCTGACGGCGGCGCTCACCTACTGGATCACCATCCGGTCGGGTAACGCCGAAAACGTTGCGCTGCGGGAGGCGCTCGACATTATCCGTGAAAACTTCTATTTCTATGATAAGGATAACGATCGGCTGATTGAAAGCGCCATCGACGGCATGACCTATTCGCTCGACGATGTCTATTCGACGTATTACACCGAAGAGGAATATGCCGCGCTCACCAAATCCAACTCCGGCTATTACACCGGCATCGGCGTCGTGGTTCGGCAGCTGGAGACCGGCGTGTTTGAAATCGAATCGGTTTACCCCGATACGCCCGCCGAGGACGCCGGCATTTTAGAGGGCGATCTGCTGCTTGCCATCAACGATACGGCAGCGGAAGGACTTGATCTGAGTACGTTTCTCGACGCTATGCACAGCGAGGACGGCGCCGAAAACACGCTGCTGCTCGAGCGGAACGGAGAACGTCTGTCCGCTGCGGTCACCGCACGGGAAATCTACGCGCCGACCGTGAGCTATCGGATGCAAACCGATACAATCGGCTACATCTATCTTTCGGGCTTCCACGGCCATTGCGTGGACGAGGTAAAGGACGCGATTGAGGAGCTGAAGGAGCAGGGGATGCAGTCGCTGATCTTCGATGTGCGCGACAACCCCGGCGGCTCGCTGTATGATGTCTGCGATATTGCCGATCTGTTTTTAGACAAGGATCTTGTGATCACGTCGCTGCGCTCGCGCACCGAAAAGGACGAGGTGTTTAAAACTAAGGCCGCAGGGCATACGTTTCCAATGGTGCTGCTCGTCAACGGCGATTCTGCTTCGGCCAGCGAGCTTCTGTCCGGCGCGCTGCAGGATCACAACCGCGCACATTTGATCGGCACACAGACGTACGGCAAGGGTATCGTCCAATCTTATATCCCGGTTTTGGCGACGAACGGTTATATCAAGATCACGACCGAGGCGTACTATACGCCGAACGGCGTGTGTATCCATGGCGTCGGTATCACGCCGGACGAGGTCGTCGAAAACCCGGAAGAAGCCTCGCACTATCTGATCGGAAAAATCCCGGAGGGCATGGATCTGCAGCTTTCGGCGGCGATCCGTTACCTTGCGGAGAACGCAAACTGAACCGATTTTCCCGAAAAATCGAAAAAACACGGAAAGTTAAGGTTTACAGACGGAAAATTTTCTGTTATACTCAGTAATGACTATCATGGCATCATCCGGGTAGCGGAATGGAAATCAGGAAAAGCAAACCATACAGGTGGAACACAAATGAAATTTTACACCGCGAATGAAATTCGCAACATCGGTATCTTTGGACACGGCGGCGAAGGCAAGACCACGCTGACCGAGGCCATGCTCTACAATGCGGGCCTTGTAGACCGTTTCCCGAACAACGCTCCGACGACGGACTTCGATCCCGAAGAGCTGAAGCGCAATATCTCCATCAACATGGCTGTCGCTCCGCTCGAGTGGAAGAACACCAAGATCAACCTGATCGACGCGCCGGGCTTCTTTGATTTCTACGGCGAAGTCACCGCGGCGATGGAGCTTTGCGATGCGGCGCTGATCGTGGTCGGCGCGGTTTCCGGCCCGGTCGTCGGCGCCGAAAAGGCGATGGCTATGTGCAAGGCGCGCAAAAAGCCCCGCATGATGGTCATTAACCAGATGGATCGTGAAAACGCGAACTTCGATAAGGTCATGAACGAAGCGCGCGAAAAGATCGGCAACGACGTGGTGCCGATCCAGCTTCCCATCGTCGAGGGCGGCGTTTTCAAGGGCTATGTCGATATTCTGAATATGACCGCCAAGCTGTTTGACGGCAAGAACGAAAAGGACGCGCCGGTTCCCGCTTCCCTCAAGGACGAAGCCGAGTCCTTGCTCGAACAGCTCACCGAAGCGGCCGCGAATGCGGATGAAGAACTGCTGATGGAGTACCTCGAAACGTTCGAGCTTTCCCATGAGCAGATTCTGCAGGGCCTTTCCAAGGGCGCTCTGGACGGCGATATCACGCCCGTCTGCTGCACGTCCGCCGTCAACAACGTCGGCGTCATTCAGCTGTTGAACAATATCGTTCATTATCTGCCCACCGCAGCCGAGAGCAAGCTCCCGAAGGCGTTCAAGGACGGCAAAGAGATCGAGCTCACGCGGGACGGCAAGATGGTCTGCTCCATCTACAAGACTGTCAACGATCAGTTCGGCAAATACAGCATTGTCAAGGTCCATCGCGGCACCCTCGATGCGACCGTTCCGCTGTACAATGTAAACGCTGAGAAGAGCGAGAAGCCCACCGCGCCCGTTCTGATGCGCGGCAAGAAGTCCATCGCGGTTGATAAGCTCAATGCGGGCGATATCGGCGCGCTCCCGAAGCTCCAGCTCTCCAACACCAACGACACCCTGTGCGACGCGAGCGACGTGGTGGCGATTGAAAAGATCGCGTTCCCGGAGCCGTGCATCGGCCTCGCAGTTACCGCCAAGAAGCAGGGCGATGAGGACAAGGTCATCAGCGGCCTCAACAAGCTCCTCGAGGAAGACCCGACCATCGCGCTGGAGCGCAACAGCGAGACCGGCGACGTGCTCTTAAAGGGCCTCGGCGAGATGCACCTTGACGTAACCTGTGCCAAGCTGAAGAACAAGAACAACGTCGAAGCGCAGCTGGCTGACCCGCGCATTCCGTACCGTGAGACGATTCGCGCCATGGCGGAAGCCGAAGGCAAGCATAAAAAGCAGACCGGCGGCAGCGGTCAGTTCGGCGTCGTTCAGATGCGGTTCGAGCCGGCAGAGGAAGGCACCGATTTCGAGTTCGTCAACGCGATCGTCGGCGGCGTCGTTCCGAAGGAATACATCCCGGCTGTTGAAAAGGGTCTGCGCGAAGCGATGGTTCACGGCGTTCTGGCCGGTTACCCGATGGTCGGCATCAAGGCCACGCTGTATGACGGCAAATACCATCCGGTCGATTCCAAGGAAGTCGCCTTCAAGAGCGCGGCAAGACTGTCCTACAAGGCGGCCTGCGTCAAGGCAAACCCGGTGCTCACCGAGCCGATCTACACCTATTATATTTGGGTGCCGAATGACAACGTCGGTGACATCATGGGCGACCTCAGCCGTCGCCGCGGCAGAATGCTCGGCATGACCCCGTCCAACGGCGGTACCGAGATCGTTGCCGAAGCGCCGCTGTCCGAAATGTTCAAGTACGCGACCGACCTGCGCTCCATGACGCAGGCGCGCGGCTCCTTCCGCAGCGAGTTCACCCGTTACGAGGATGTGCCGGGCGATCAGGCCAAGAAGATCATCGAGGCTGCAAAGCGCGAGGACGAGGACGAAGAATAATTACCGTGTATCCGTTAGCGGAGAGGCAATTGCTTCTCCGCTTTTCCGTTTTGGCACGGCATGAAAAACCTTTCCGCTGCATACGCTTGTTTATGAAGCGAAACAGAAACATCCGAAAAGCGCTCCGCACGGCGTTCGATCTGCCGGACGACCTCGACCCGTCGCTCGTCCAAATCCATTGGATCGGAGACACGGTGCTGATCGAGCAGCATCGCGGCATTCTCGGCTTTGATCCGGGAGAGGTTCGCTTTCTGTGCGAGCAGGGCAGCCTGACCGTGACCGGGGAACAGCTTAGGATCATGGAGCTGTCCGAGTCCCGCGCCTATATCTGCGGCACAATTACGGGGATTTTCGGCAAGGTGGAAAGTTAATGTGGAAAAAATACCGCGGGTATGTTATACTGCAAATACAGGGCCTCGGATTAGGCCGGTTTTTGCGGCGGCTGCTGTTTTCGGGCATCCCGGTGTTCGATATCCGGCGTACAGATGAAACGACTGCCACGCTGCGGATCTATGCCGCCGACTTTGCCCGTCTGCTGCCGATCCGCCGCCGCGAACGGTGCCACATCCGTATGCTTCGAAAATACGGTATGGCGTTTCGTTTGCGTGCCTTTTTGCAGCGACCTGCGCTGCTGGTCGGGATACCGCTTTCGGTCATTTTGCTGTGGTCGCTTTGCGCAAGGATATGGCTGATCCGCGTCGAGGGGACGCAGCGCGTGTCCGAGGATGAGGTGCTTTCGCTGCTTGCCGAGCATGGCCTCTCCGTCGGCAAAAGACCGAAGGGAAACGTGCTGATCCTTGCGGCGGACGATCTCTCCGCCAGGATCAAGGACGCCGCGTGGGTCGAGCTGCACCGCGACGGCGTCGTTCTGACCGCCACGGTCAATGAAGCGCGCCCGATGCACGATGCCATCGACTGGAGCGTGCCTGCCGATCTGGTCGCGGAAAAGGAAGCTACCGTGCTTTCGATCCAAACCAAGCGCGGCAAACCGCTGGTTTCACCCGGACAGACCGTCTATCGGGGCGACGTGCTGATTGCGGGACATGTGGTATACAGCCACGACCGCACCGCATACGATACCCGTGCCGACGGCGTCGTCAAAGCCAGTTGCGTCTATCGCGCCGAAGCACCGTTTTTACGCACGGTCACCGAATACAGCGACACCGGAGAAACGCTGACCGTGCGGGAGCTTCGTTTTTGCGGCTTTCCGCTTTGTAAGGACGCCGTTCCGTTTGCGGAATACCGGGAGGACGAAAGCACGGAAACGGCAGTCAGTCTGTTCGGTCTGCCGGTCACGGTGCGCAAAACCGCCGTGCATGAGATCGCAAGCATCGAGCGCGTGCTGACCGAGCGCGAGCGGGAGGAGCAGGCCAAGCTCAAGGCGGTCGATGCGGCAATGGATACCGTGCCGCATCAAGCGGCCATCTGCAGCATACAGGTCACCACATGGACGCGCGACGGAGAACCGTTCGCGCTCTGTACCGTCGTGACCGAGGAAACGATAGGACAAATCAAGGAGTATACACATGAGTGAAGAACCGAGAACGGACAGCATCGAGCGGGTCGAGCTGGAATCTATGGAGGATTCCATCGGCCTGTTCGGCGTGTTCGATGAGAATTTGCCGATCTTCGAGGAGGAGACCGGCGTGAAGCTGAAAATCCGGTCGGACGGTATCGCCATCGAGGGCGAACCGGCGGCGGTGTCGCTCTGCCGCACCGTGCTGGACAAGCTGCTCGAAATGCAGCGCAAGGGCGAACCGATCAACCGCAGCCGCATCCGCTATGCCATCGATCTTGCCAAGGAAGGCAACGCCGATCTGATCTCGTCGATTATGGGCGACGTGATCGCGCTGACGCATCGCGGCAAGCAGGTCAAGTGCAAAACACTCGGCCAAAAGCGGTATGTTGCGGCGCTGAAGGAGCGTGACCTCGTATTCGGCGTCGGCCCCGCCGGTACGGGCAAGACATACCTTGCCGTTCCAATGGCGGTGCTGGCTTTCATAAACAAAGAGGACGAACGCATTATCCTGACGCGTCCGGCGGTCGAAGCGGGGGAAAAGCTCGGCTTTCTGCCCGGCGATCTCCAAAACAAGGTCGATCCGTACCTGCGCCCGCTGTACGACGCGCTGCAGGAGTTTTTCGGCATGGAAACGTTCAAACAGCTCATGGAGCGCGGCGCGATCGAGGTAGCGCCGCTGGCCTATATGCGCGGCCGCACGCTGAACAACGCCTATATCATTTTGGACGAGGCACAGAACTGCTCGATCGAGCAGATGAAAATGTTCTTAACGCGCTTCGGCGAGGGCAGCCGCATCATCGTCACCGGCGATATGACGCAGATCGACCTGCCGAACGAACGGACAAGCGGTCTTGTTCACGCGATCCGCGTACTGGACGGGGTCGAGGGCATTTCGATTGTACGGCTCACGCACAAGGACGTGGTGCGGCACGAGCTGGTGCAGCGCATCATTCAGGCGTATGAGCGCGACGAAAAGCAACGGGAGGAACGCAAGCGTGACAGAAGTATTGACGGATGAATTTGCTTTGACCGACCAGGAAACCGAATGGATCGCTTCGGCGGCGGAGGCCGCGCTCGCCTATGAGAATGCGAGCGGCGATCTGTCGGTGCGCGTCGATACGCCGACGCATATTCAGGAACTGAACCGCGATTTTCGCCATGTGGATCGCGTGACCGACGTGCTGACCTTTCCGGCATGGGAGGGGGAGGACCCGCTCGGCGGCGACGGATATCTGGGCGATATCATGATCTGCTACGACCGCGCCAAGGAGCAGGCGGAGGAATACGGCCACTCGCTCGCGCGCGAATTGGCTTTCTTGACCGTCCACGGCGTACTGCATCTTTTGGGCTACGATCACATGACCGAGCCGGAAGAAAAGGTCATGCGCGAAAAGCAGACGGCAATCTTAAACGGAATGGGGTTACAGCGATGATGAATTCACAGGAACAGCAACGGCTGCTTGCGCTTGCCGAGGAAGCGCGTTCTCATTCCTACAGTCCGTATTCCCACTATGCGGTGGGCGCGGCGCTGCTGACAAAGAGCGGCAAAATCTATCAGGGCTGCAATATCGAAAGCGCCTCCTATACGCCGACGATTTGCGCCGAGCGCAACGCGTTCTTCAAGGCTGTCTACGACGGCGAGCGCGACTTTTCGGCCATCGCGATCATCGGCTCCGGGGAAACGCCGTCCTATCCCTGCGGCGTCTGCCGGCAGGTCATGGCGGAGTTCTGCACGCCCGATTTTGAGATCATCACCGCGAACCGGGATCTGTCGGTCGTCGATCCGAAAACGCTCGGCGAGCTGCTGCCCAATATGTTCACACCGAGGGATTTGTTATGATCGCAGAGGGATATAAAAGCGGCTTTTTCAGCATTATCGGCTGTCCGAATGTCGGTAAATCGACGCTGCTGAACACCGTCGTCGGACAGAAGATCGCCATCGTCACCGACCGGGCGCAGACCACGCGCAACCGGATCACCGGCGTTTTAACCGAACCCGGGCGGCAGATGATCTTTTTGGATACGCCGGGCATGACGCATCCGCGCAACAAGCTCGGCGAATACATGCAGAAGGTTGCCGAGAACACCTGCGGGGACACCGAGGCGATATTGTTTATGATCGACGCCACACAGGGCGTCCGTGACCGCGAAAAGGAGATCATCGACCGAATCAAAAACATCCGTTCCCCCAAGATCGCGGTGATCAATAAGCGCGATATCGTCAGCGCGCTCACAATGCAGGAGATTCGCCAAACGCTGGAGGGGTTCGGCATTTTCGAGCATATCCTTTCGATCTCCGCCAAAAGCGGCGACGGTGTGGACAAGCTGCTGGAAACGCTGCGCGGCTATTTGGTGGACGGCCCGCAGTATTTCCCGGACGATATGGTGACCGATCAGCCAGAACGCGTGATCGTTGCCGAGATGATCCGCGAAAAGACGCTGCAATTGCTGCGGGAGGAGATCCCGCACGGTATCGGCGTCGGCGTCGATAAGATGGCGCTGCGGCCGGAGGGCGATCTCATGGATGTGTGGGCGACGCTCTACTGCGAGCGGGAGAGCCACAAGGGCATCATCATCGGGCGCGGGGGAAAGATGCTTAAAAGGATCGGCACCGAGGCCCGCAAGGATATCGAATGGCTGCTCGGCGTGCGCGTCAATCTGCAATTATGGATCAAGGTCAAGGAGGACTGGCGCAACCGGCAGCAGATGCTGAATGAATTGGGGTATCGTGATGTATGATGCCGCGCAAAACGGCGCATACTGATCACATGAAGAACGAGCAAGACGAAAAGACGGCGTGGGAACGGTTTGTAAAAACCGGCGCCGTCAGAGATTATCTGAATTACGCAAAGCATAAAAAGGAATGGCCGCCGAAAGTGTAAACGGAATCGTCATCAGCTACACGGACTATCGGGACAATGATCGCATGCTGACGCTGTTCACGGTGGAACGCGGAAGGATCGACTGCAAGGCGCGGAACTGCCGAAAACCGACCGCGCCTCTTTTGGCGTGCGCACAGCCGTTCGTCTACGGCGAATACACGCTTTTTTTCTCCAATGACCGTGCTACGGTCAACAACTGCGATATCAAGGAAAGCTTTTACGCGCTGCGGGAGGACCCGGATCGGTTTATGATCGCGTCGACGGTCGTGCGGCTTTGCCTGTCCGCCGTCGAGCCGGATACGCCGAATGAACCGCTGTTTTCGCTGCTGTATCATACGCTTTCCTTTCTGGCGTATGCCGACAGTCAGCCCAAGGACCTGCTCGCTGCCTTTTTGATTCACTTTTTAGACCGCATCGGCTATCGCCCGACGCTGACGCATTGCGCGGTCTGCCATCGGGATGTGCGCGGGGACGATGTGCTGTTCTTCGAGCCGGACGCGGGCGGGACGGTTTGCGTCGCCTGTCCGCACGGCCGAAAGCCCGTGCATAAACTCGCTTTGGAGGCCATGCGGCGCATGCTGCTGCTGCCCGACGAGGAGCTGCAGCGGGTGAAGCTGCCGCCGTCGATACAGGGGGAGGTGCTCTTGCTGCTGCACTCGGTGTGTGAAGAAGTGTTCGGCAAAAGCGACCGGTGCGTGCAGCTGTTGGAGCAGGTTCTGTAATACAACATATATTCTTTGAATTTCGGCAAAAAACAAAATAAAGGGTTGCACAGCGATAGAAAGTCTGTTAAAATAAATTGTTCCCAAATTATATAGGAGGTAGAATATGGCAAAAAAGTATGTGTACTTGTTCAGCGAAGGCAAGGCCAACATGCGTAACCTGCTGGGCGGCAAAGGTGCGAACCTCGCAGAGATGACCAACCTCGGTCTGCCGGTTCCGCAGGGCTTCACGATCACGACCGAAGCCTGCACGCAGTATTATGAGGACGGCCGTCAGATCAA
>JAFUDD010000313.1 GCA_017459315.1 Clostridia bacterium
CCGCCGCTTCCCCAGGACGAAACCAAATAATCGCAAATGCAGCCGTCAACCACCCGAATAAGGGTGGTTGTGTTCGTATAGCGGGCAGCAAACCTTTGACAAGAGGCGCGCTAAGGCATACAATGATAAAAAAGGTTGCAGGATCAAACAGGAGAAAACTATGATCGGATCGATTTTGGAAGGCACGCTGATTCCGTTCCTCGGGACAAGCCTCGGCGCGGCGATGGTGCTGTTCCTCAAAAAACAGATTTCCACCGAATTGCAAAAAATCTTAACCGGCTTTGCTGCGGGCGTCATGGTGGCGGCGTCGTTTTGGAGTCTGCTGGAGCCGGCGCTCGAAAGCAGCGAGGCGATGGGCGTGTTCTCGTTCATCCCGGCAGCGGTCGGGTTCTTAATCGGCATCGGGTTTCTGCTGCTGCTCGACGTGCTGACGCCGCACATGCACATGAACATGGAAACGGAGGGGCCGAGCAGCCACGGCATGAAGCGCACGACCAAGCTGATCCTTGCGGTCACGCTGCACAACATCCCGGAGGGCATGGCGGTCGGCGTCGTGTATGCCGGATGGCTTGCGGGCAACACGGGCATCAGCCGCGCGGGCGCCTTGGCGCTGGCGCTCGGCATTGCGATTCAGAACTTTCCGGAGGGCGCCATCGTGTCGATGCCGCTGCGCGCGGAGGGCATGGCAAAGGGCAAGACGTTCTGGTACGGCGTGCTGTCCGGCGCGGTCGAGCCGGTGGCGGCGTGGCTGACGATCCTTGCTGCAGGTGTGATCGTCCCGGTCATGCCGTATATGCTGGCGTTTGCCGCCGGCGCAATGATGTACGTCGTCGTAGAGGAGCTGATCCCGGAGATGTCGGAGGGCGCGCACAGCAATTGGGGCACAATCGCGTTTGCGATAGGCTTCGTGCTGATGATGATTCTGGACGTAACGCTGGGATAGGGTTTCCGGCTGCCGCAAAAAAAGCAGACCGCTTGCGTCAGGTATACTGATAGAGCCCTTTGCAGGCCGGTACGATTCACAACCGCAGAAAAACATATTGAACCCCAAAAGTCGAGCGCTTCATCGTGTTCTTGCGCTTGATTTTTGGGGTTCACATTCGAATACCTGCACCGCTGATTTTGGCGGTTCCTTATCGGGTGCTTTCGCGGAAAATCGGGACCGTTTTGACGTAGGTGCGCATATACGGCCGTTCGGGATTCTGAATACGGTTCAGCAGGATATCCGCCGTTACGCGGCCGATATCGGCGCTCGGAATCTGTGCGGTCGAAAGCGCAGGCTCGACGATTGCGGATTCGGGCGAGCCGTCGAAGCCCGTTACCATCACGTCGGCGGGGATCGAAAGCCCCTTGCGTTTGAGCGCCGTCATCAGATGGATCGCAAGGTAATCGTTTGCACAGACAAACGCATCCGGGATGTGGGGCATCTTGTTCAGGTGCATCAGCAGCCAGTCCGGATTGCCGTATAGGATACTGTCCTTGGCCAAAATCGAGCAAGCCTCGGCGGGAACCAGATTTGCGTCCCGCATGGCCGCGCAAAAGCCGAGCCAACGCTCCTCAAAGCTCATGCAATGCCGGATATCGCCCACGAAGCCGATCTCCTTAGCGCCTGCCGCGATCAGCCGCTGCGTCAGCGTGATCGTGCTCGAATAGTTCTCCATCGAGATCAGGTCGCCGCGCAGCACAGCACGGCCCGCGTCGGCAAAGCTGTCCATAAAGATCGTCGGCAGACCGACCGAGCAAAGCATGTCGAGATAGGCTTTGTCGAACAGCTCAATGCCCAAAATACCCGCAGTGTCCTTCAGCAGCAGGTGCGGGGGCAGGGTGCGGTTTTGCAGCTCCTCGGGGGAGATCTCGTACATTTTCAGATTATAGCCCGCCCGGCAGATTTGATCCGTAAAGCCCGTAATGAAGAAAGAACCGAAATTGTGGTTCATCGGCTTGCTGCTCGTCAAAAGCGCAATATTGCGGCTGCCCGCAGGGGCGATATGCTCAGCCGCCTCCTCCGGCAGCTGATAATAGCCGAGCTCCTGCGCTTTTTGCAGAACCGCCTTTTTGGTCGCCTCCGGTACCGCGCCGCGTCCGTTGAAAACCTTGGAAACGGTGTTGCGACTGAGTCCGCACGCATCCGCTATATCTTGAATGGTAACTCGCTTGAGCGCCATATCATGTTATTCCTTCCATTTTACCTTTTATCAAACTATACCATATTTTTACTGAAAAAGCAAGATGTGCAAAATGTAAACCTAAAAACATTTCAGAGGCTGTATATTTGTCAAGAAAATGCCACAAAAAGTTACGAAACGTAAATATATTTTCACATTCGTGTTGACAGCATGTAAATATTTCGTTATAATGTGGACAGTGGAAAAGGCGAAATGGGAACAGCCGCATTTTACGGCGTGCCAATTGCTTTTTTCAAACACTATCCACAAGGAGGATCACGGGAGAATGTCGGAAGTCATCATGAAAGGTTTGAAAAAGGTCTACGACAACAAAGTGACCGCGGTACATGATGTCAATTTGGTAATCAAGGACAAGGAATTTATCGTACTGGTCGGCCCGTCCGGCTGCGGCAAATCCACGACGCTGCGCATGGTTGCGGGTCTCGAAGAGATCTCCGACGGCGAGCTGTACATCGACGGACGTCTGGTGAACGAGGAAGCGCCGAAGGACAGAGATATCGCGATGGTATTCCAGAACTACGCGCTCTATCCGCACATGACGGTGTACGACAACCTTGCCTTCGCGCTGAAGCTCCGCAAGGTTCCGAAGGCTGAGATCGACAAGAAGGTGCGCGAGGTTGCCGAGATCCTTGACATCACGCAGTACCTGACCAGAAAGCCGAAGGCGCTGTCCGGCGGCCAAAGACAGCGTGTTGCCATCGGCCGCGCCATGGTGCGCGATCCGAAGGTGTTCCTGATGGACGAACCGCTCAGTAACCTCGACGCTAAGCTGCGCAACCAGATGCGTGCCGAGATCATCAAGCTCCGTTCGCGCATCAACACGACGTTCATGTACGTCACGCACGATCAGACCGAGGCCATGACGCTCGGCGACCGCATCGTGATCATGAAGGACGGCTTTGTCAACCAGATCGGCACCCCGCAGGAGGTGTTCAACAAGCCGGTCAATCTGTTCGTGGCGGGCTTCATCGGCATGCCGGTGATGAACTTCTTCGATAACTGCAAGCTGCTCAAGGAGAACGGCGTGTACTATGCGGAGATCCGCGGCGTCCGCTTCAAGCTGTCCGACTTCCAGCAAAAGGCGCTGGCGCAGAACGGTGTCGAGACCTGCGACATCATTGCCGGCATCCGTCCGCAGCACGTCACCGTGGGCGAGGGCGAGCTGAAGGCGACCATCGAGGTTTCCGAGATGATGGGCAGCGAGTACAACATCCATGCGCGCTGCGGCAACGACGAGGTCGTCATGCTGATCCCGACCTACGATCTCGAAACCGACGTGTCGATGGGGAAGACGATCCCGTTCACGACCAAGCCGAACCTCATTCAGCTGTTCGACAAGGAAACCGGCAACAACCTGATCTGGTATGACGCCGAAACGGCCGCGAACAACGCGCCGGTCTGCAAGTACTACAATTTCTAAGCAAGGAGGACGCACATGGAAGCAGTCAAAGCAACTGCATCGCCCACGCTGACCAAGGGCGACAAGAAAAAGATGAAAAGGGAGAGACGCGTCCGCTACCTGAAGGACAATTCTCCGTACCTGCTGATGATTCTGCCGGCGGTCATCGTCGTGTTCCTGTTTAACTACCTGCCGATCTACGGCGTGCTGATCGCGTTCCAGGACTTCATGCCCGGCGACAAGATCCTCTCCGATACGACGATCTGGGTCGGCTTTGAGAACTTTGAACGCTTCTTCTCCG
>JAFUDD010000314.1 GCA_017459315.1 Clostridia bacterium
ACAGAACTGTGCGTAGTTCTTCAGTTCATGCCGCAGTTCCGCAGTCAGGATTACTTCTTTGGTGTAATGGCTCGCAAGCTCGATCAGTGCAACAAAAATAGCAAAGATCGCATCGACAAGGATCGTAACCGTATCGCTGGTGTGGTTCATTTCGTATACAAGCCCGTCCAGATACTTGTCGATCGCCGAACGCGGTTCCTTCAGTGGGTGTGTGCGTTCGTATTCGTCCTGTTGGTAGAGTATGCTCAGCGGTATCTGCGCTCGCTTGCGCTGTTTCAATTCCACAACGGTCGTGATCAATACGGCGCTGTTGCTGATATGCGGCTTGTGATTCTGGTACTTATACCGGAACTCCGGATCGGCTTCGTTCTGATCCCACTGTTCATACATTGTTTCCTCCGTAATACCGACCCGATCCAGGCGAACAGCCCGACTCCAGCCATCCGCTTTGACAGACATACGGACGGGATCAATAGAATACCCCTTTGCCTCCATCTGCTGACAGAACTGCTCCCAGTTCATGCTGTATTGGATACAGTATTCTACATCGGCTTTGACTTGCTCCTTATGCGTCAGCGTTCCGTCCCTCTTTGATTTCCAGTATTCCTTTCGTTTCTGTCCTCCGTAGACCTCTGCGTTCTCTAATACGGATAAGCCGTGTTCCTTACAGATTTGATCCGAGATCTCCCTTAATTCAAAGTGTTGTGAGATCTGATTCCGGAACTTTCTTCCATCCTTGAAGGAAATGGAATTCACCACAAAATGATTGTGCAGATTATCGGTATTGAGGTGTGTGGTGACAAGGACCTGATAGTCCTTGCCCCACATCCGTTTTGCCGTCTCGATCCCGATCGCATGACATTTCTCCGGTGTAAGTTCGTCTGTCTTAAACGACTGAAAGCCATGGTAGGCAACGACCTTGCCGCGCTCGCCGAATTTACGCCTGACGGCTGTCATCTCCTCATACGCAAAAGCGGAGGAACAATTTACGCCGGAAACATATTTCTTCTCGTCGGTCTTGCTGTCGTTCTCGGTGTAACGAAGTGCGGAATAGAGATCATCATCCAAATATTTCCGATGGGTCGTCTTATCCGGATTATCTGCGTAGTCCAATACTTTCTTGAGATAGCCCTTTACGGGCCAGAATCCTGTGGTTGCCATATGCTCACCTCCTTCCGAACAGCTTGAACTTTGGCTTTGGTTCAACTGTGTTTGATTTCTCTTCTGCAGCCGTATCACGGACTGATTCCGGTTCTTGCTTCTCGGCAGGGTCTTCTATAGCAGTGCTGAGTGCCGTGCCGCCGGTCAGTATATTCTTCATCTCGATCAGCACGGCAAGCGCCGCATCATTGACATCCTTTGCATACGGCGCTCTTGTCAGTCGATCCAGCGTTTCACAGCATACAAAGAAAGCGTCGGGCAGCACCGCTTTTGGTTCGCCGCCCAACGCCCGCTGGCGCAGGTATTCGCTTGTCGTTATGCCGCACCTTTTTGCGGCGCGGTCGATTTGTTCTTTTTGTTTCTCTGTCAGTCGAACCTCAATACGGGTTCGTGGTTTCTTGTTTTCGATAAGCATCATTCCTTTCATATTTGATTTGCGCCAACGCGCGTTCCGGGGGTTAGGGGGTGTCCCCTTAAAGCAGGAAAGACGGCGATAAGCTATGCATACCGCACGCCGCCTTTCGGCATTTGTCCGGACAAATGCCCTGCTTGCTAACCTCTGCGACACAAAAAAGAGTCTGCGACAACGGGGCCCGTATGCCCATCGCCGCAGACTGCAGGTAAAGCGCAGAAGCATCTATAACCCGTCCGATGAAATCGCAAATGAAAAGTCCGGTCATCATGGCCAGACTTTTATATGTAGGTGCATTATTAAATTCGTGCCAACTTGGCACGAATTTTCAATGCAATCATCAGTGCATGGATTCATAAAACTACCGAGAGCTTAGCAAGGAAATCTTGTGTAGCACGTAGCTTTCACTTTTGACGTTTATTAGCGCAAACGATAATGCGTTTCTCGGCTAAAGGCACTGTGAAAACAAGGGGTCAGAAAAGCCTGTTTTTGACCCCTTGTCCTATCAGCGAATACGATCATGCCGTCACTTTACCCTGCTTTTGACGGCATGCCTCACTATGCCCAGCTCGACAGAAAATCCTCCATGTACTGCATATTCTTCTCCATTGCTTCTGCGTCCGGTGCAGATGCGCTGTCCGCTGTGCATTTGATATCCTGCACAACCCCACCCGAGAGCCGCTCTGCCACCATGTCCGCGATCCGTTCCGCTAAGCGCTCCTGTTGTTCTTCTTCGGCTTGCTGTTGATCAAATGCGAGTATTGCCTCCAAGATGAACCGATTCCGTTTGCCGGAAGGAACAGTCTGTACGATCTCCCATGCTTTTTGTTCCAATGGCTTGTTCAAATTGAACCGCAGCTTATGGCTCTCAACCGGCATCTTTGCGATTCCTCAATGTTCGTTCCGCCATGATCTCATACCCCTTCGCCGTAGCGCAAATATCGCTGTTGAACGTGACGCGCTTTTTATCGTATGCCGCAAAGATCCGAACAAGGCACCCACCGCCTCCGACAAGGTACAGGTTCATAACCTTTGCGTTATACTCATGCGATCGGAGAATGCGAAACACGCTGTTGACGTACTCCTTTGCGATCTTTTCCATAACGGCAAGATACTCCTCCGAAACGTCTGCCGATCCATGGATCAGATAATCGGTGATCATCTCCTCCGGTACTCGCTCATGAAATGTATCCATCAGCGCATCCTTGATGCTGCCCACGCATTGCTTGACGCCGTATTCTTCTGTCCACATACGGGACGGATCGGGTTTACCGTCCCGAAGCAGCATCAAGTTCATAGTGCCGTTGCCGATGTCGCACAGCATGGTTGTGCCGGGGAGCGAAATCGCCGATCCGAAGATTGCGGCATACCCCTGCGGGTAGATCTCACAGCCGACAAAGCGCACCGTGTACTGCTTGAAGCGAAAGGCGAACGTAACCGTTTCATTCTGCAACAGATACGCTCGAAATGCTTCCTTTTGCGATCCCGCCCATTTAAGCGGAAGCCCGACCGCAAGGAATACGTCTGCGGCAGTCAGTCCTGCGTCTTCCAGTTCCATAGCGATACCGGCGAGGGTGAGAAGATAATAGTCGAGATCGTTGGTCTTGATCGCATCGTATGCCTTATGTCCGGCGCCGATGGTGTAATACCGATCTTCATAGACGAGAAGATTCTCATTGAAGGTCGGTTCTCCGTCATGGGCGAGCAGCCCGGACGGGAAACAATGGTTTGCGGTCTTGACGTTGCCGAAGCCGTGATCGACCGCGATAATAAACGTGTTGTTGTGTCGCTTCATGTAGTTATCACTTCCTTTTTGCTTATAGATTTTCCTTTCGGAAGAAGCGACGAGAAGGGAACGTTCCCGCAAAATGAGCGCCCGGCGGACGCTCATTTTCGCGGCGCGATACAAAAACGCAGGGTAAAGAAACAGCCGATCCGCGTATTTGCGAACCGGCTGCAAGAAAGCCCTGTATGGTGTTTAGCACGTTTGATGCTTACTCCTTTCAAGAATGCATCCCAAGTTGGGATGAAGTGCGTCACGCATCCTTTTTGCCTGTCTTTGCCGTCTTTTTATTTGTTCCGGCCTGTCCTCCCGCCGCCTTTTCCGCCTTTCGCTTTAGATAATACTGACGGTTGTATTCCCGCCGTTTTTGCTTCTCTTCCATAGCTCTTTGCTCCTCAACGGAAGTCGCCGCGCCGGTCTCGATAGATTGCGGAAGCTCGAACTTGCCGATATATTTGAGAAAGATCTCAACGATCTGCACGCGCTCGGTGCCGCTCTTATCCGGCGCATGCACCAGAATCTGATCGACAAATTCCAGAATCATTTCGTCCGTCAACACCGAAAAATCCGTGTATCTGCGCGCAAGTGCAAGGAACTTGTCGCTGCGGTCGGTATCGCTCTGAAAAGCATCGATTTCCGCGCTGTCAGCTTCCAAGGCAGCTTTCAGCTCCGCCTGTTCCTTTTCATATTGCTTGACCAGTTGCTCGTAACGGGCAAACGGAATGTGCTCCAACGCATATTCCTCAAACAGCCTTTGTATCAGCTTATCCAGTTCTGCGACGCGTATCTGTGTCTTTTGCATCCGCAGCTGCAGATTCTGCAATTCATCGCTGTGCTTCAGACGCGTTTGTTCCCGAATCCGTTGTACAAACGCCTCCGGATTCTCGATCGCGTAAGCGGATGTGGCACGTATTGTTTCCAAGATCAGCTCCCGCAGCACGACGGTACGGATATAATGCCCCGAGCATTTCCGATCCGTATAATTTTTGGTCAGCGAATAGGTGGAGCAATTATAATTGTCATACAGGTACAGCCCGGAATCCGGGTCGATCTCGCCGCCGTGCTTTTTCGCCCATTGTCCGCCCTTGTGATTGTGCATCCTTTGCCCGCAGTCGGCACAGTAGACCAAACCGGTCAGCACATTTGCCGCGCCGGTCGTATCCGTGCGCCGAACCGTCTCCCGAATCTTCTGCACCATGTCGAAGGTTTCCTGATCGATGATCGCTTCGTGCGTATTTTCGATGATTTGCCATTCCGACGGATCATTCTTGACAAAGCGCTTGCTTTTATACGATTCCTTCTGCGTGCGAAAGTTGACGGTATGGCCGAGGTATTCCGGCCGCGCAAGCATATCGGCAATCGTCTTGGCCTCCCAATCATAGGGTCGCTCCAAACACGCAGGGTGCCGGCTTTGCTGAATGCCGCGTGTTTCCAAGTAATAAGAAGGTCGTTCCACCTGATCGTCCCGCAGCGCTTTGGCGATCATGACCGGTCCTTTGCCCGACAGCGCAAGATCAAAAATCCGTCGCACGACTCCGGCTGCCTCCTCGTCAATCAGCCAATGATGCTTTTGCTTCGGATCCTTCTTATAGCCGTAGATCACCGCATTCGTTGTCGGCAAACCCGCCCTGCCGCGCGATTGATACGCCTGCTTCTGCTTCCGACTGAGATCGCGCAGATACCACTCGTTCATCACGTTGATAAACGGCGCAAACTCCGCCGATGACTGTTCGTTGCTGTCTACGTTGTTGGAGATCGCAATAAAGCGCACCTGATGCTGGCGGAAGAATACCTCCGTATAGAAGCCGGTTTGCAGATAATCTCTGCCGACGCGGGACATGTCCTTGACGATGACGGTGGAAACCTTTCCGGCTTCAATATCGGCGATCAGATCCTTCCACCGCGGTCGATCGAAATTGCCGCCGGACCAGCCGTCGTCGGTATAATGGACGCAGTTTAAAAAGCCTTGCTGCTTTGCATATTCGGCAAGGATGCGCTTTTGCGTGACAATAGAATTGCTGTCGCCCGTCAGCTCGTCGTCGCGCGAGAGACGTTCATAAAGTGCTGTAATAGTGGCTGATGATTTCATAAAGCCGTCCTTTCTTTCGGACGACCTCTCTGTGGTGATAATATTATATCACGTTTGCCGCCGTTTGCAAGCGTTTCGTGTGAAATCAGCCGAAGAATCCGATCTTCGAGCGTCTGTGTGCCGTTTTCGTCGAAATGCACCTTGACGATATACTTCGTGCTGCCGATGCGTCGAATCAATTCCATACGGTCCGTGTCGTCCCCCTTTCCTCAGGACTCCGTTGAGTATGTGCAGTGCAACGATGCTGTTGGATAGTTGGCCTATCATGTTTGTACTCCTCTTTTCTGTAGTTGATATGTTCGTTGTGGTTCACTTCCCGAAAACCGGTGCGAAACAAAAAAGACGATCCCCGAAGTGAAGATCGTCCGATGCCGTATACATGGCAGTGATGGTTGTGTGTCATGGGTCGATAGAGTGTCCTCCTTGTGAATGTATTTCCATGATGGTTCCGTTCCCGCCCGCAGTCGGTGCGATGTTTATACTCCTTTCCGAACGGCAAAAGAAAAGCCGATCCGAAGGCCGGCCGAAGAATGTCGTTCTATTTGTTTTCTTGCTGTTCCGTTCCCGCTGCGGCGGTGCGATTCTATCTGATCCTCAAAAAGTGAGGATAGTTACGTGAATCTGAACTTGTGGCCAACTTGGCCAAAAGTTCTGCGATGCAGAAAAGTTCCCAAGTTGGGAACCTTTTTATTACTGCCCGACAAGTTGTCGAGAAGTTCCGGTAATCATCCTGCCCATATCCCTGCGACCGGTGGGGGTAGTTATCTTTATATCGAAACCGCTGTTTTCCGTGCTCCATCGGAGCACCGCTGTCGGATCGTGTGCTGAAAGTGTGGGAGTAGTATTCCAGAACAAAAAAGCCCCATCTGATCGCCCCATAATCCGGGCCAACTTGTCCCACATTTTTATCGCGCTTTGCCTTCGCCATAATTTCTCCTTACATATAGGAAAGCCGTTTCTGCCCCCGAATTGTTCCTGTGAAGAATAATATATTATTTTTGTTTGTGAGAAAGTCCATTTTAACGGACTTATGTTTTGGTAGCATGGGGATAACGGATGGCTTGCTGGCGATTAAAATGCCAAAATGAAGTTGATATTTAGAGCAAAAAATGAATTGGTTCGTTCTTCGACATGAATTTGAATCAGGGAAGTGCTTGAACATGAAAATCTATACGGATTATAACGACAGGATTCTGATCCCGCGAGAGGACGGCAATTATAGAATTGTATTAAACAGCGAATTCATCCCCGCGTTTTTTGCGTTGCCCGGCGAGATCGTAGCGCACGCGGAAGATGCGATTTGGGATCTGCCACACTGTCCTGCTGAGCTGCTGCTCAATCCTGCAAGCGTTGCGGTCATCGAAAGTGATAAGTTTCTGGAAACGATCATCGACGGATATGCCTATCTGATCTGGGATGCCATGGGCATGAAAAACTGGATGGAATACTATTCCGGCTATGCGCCGCAATGGATCCTGGCGCATGAGACGCTGTTATGGCTGAGCCGGATGCAGGCGAAACGAATCCTCTGGACAAACAAGGATCTTTTTGCCGAGCCGTTATTATATCAGTTGATCGGGTTTCCGTCATTGGAAGATGCAAAGAATATGGTCGCTGCCGTTGCCGAAGAAGTGCTGTCGGTGGAGAACCGAGGTGAAGTGATCAAGGTATGCAATGAAATACCCTGTGAGGAGGATTTTGATGAGGAGAGAACGCTGAATCGGAAATTGGAACACTTCCGGCGGGAATGGTATCACCAGCGGACGAAGCATCCGATGGTGTCTTTGGATGCGATCCTGGATGCGGAAAAATCCGGCATCAACCAGCGCTTGATGCGGATGGAATCCGAAGAGGATATGGAAGATGATGTGATCACGAAGGTAGACGGCGAAGCATTCTTCCGTTCTCTTTCGGAAACCGATCAGAAGATCCTGTTCTTACGGAATAAGGGGAAGACGATGGAAGATGTGGCGAAACTCGTTGGGCTGAAAACGCACAGCGCGGTCTATAAGCGGATACAGAAAATCGGGAAGGCATACGAACTATGGTCGGATGAAGATTTGGGTTTTACGCACAAGGAGAAGAAGCCGGTATTTGATTACAGCAAAATACGACAGCGGAAAGGCGTGATATAAATCATCATGAGGCCTTCTGTTCTGCTTATCTGAACAGCTTTCGAAATGTGTCTGCTCGGAAAGATGACCTCGGGGTGCGACAAGTGATATGTATCCATGTACTGAACTGCCAATTAACTGCCGGTGCCAGTCATAAGGAGGATGCCGCAGCTTATACCGTCAAATGTTTAGGAGACAAGAAGCGGGGCGCACGCCCTTTCGGTATGCGCCCCGTCTCGGAGGAGAAGATTATTTCGTTTTCTGATACTTGCGGAAGGCAAGGTATGCGCCGCCGCAGAGAACAACCGCTGCGATCACGTCGGCAACAATCAGCAGAACCTTCCACGATTCCATCGCGGTGCTCATGTGCTCCTCATCATACGCCCAGCTGTTGACGGTCGTATAGAAGATGTTGTGCGTTGCTTCGCGCATGGCCTGCACGTTGGAAGCCGCCGTTTTATCGGATACCTGATTTGGGCCGCCTGCAAACGTGGACAGCATCGCATCAACGCCATTCGGCAGCGCGGTATCGGCGTTCATGAAGCCGTGGCCGTTATTGCGGAAGAAGTCGGACACCACAAAGCCGCGGAAGCCCCATTCGTCGCGCAGGATCGTCTTCATAACGGAACTGAGCTCACCGACCCACTTGTTGCCGATGAAGGCCCACGACGCCATTGCACCGGTCGCACCGCCCTGCTTGACGGCGATTTCAAACGGCTTGAAGTAGATTTCGCGCATCGCCTGTTCAGTCGCCCATGCACAAACCATCTTGCCGTTGCAGTCATACATCACATAGTGCTTGATCGTGGAGTAAACACCCTCCTTGAGCGCAGCCTTGACTGCGTCGGCAGCGATCCAGCCCGCCAGCACGCCGTCCTCGGAGAAGTACTCATAGTTGCGCGCGGTGAACGCGGAGCGGTGCGTGTTCATGCCCGGAGCGTACCAGCCGGTGGAGCCGAGTTCCTTGGCCATCTTGCCCATGATCTCGCCCCACTCGGACGCGCGCTCGTGGCTCCATGTGCAGGCGATCACGACTTCGATCGGGAAGCCGACCGAGCCGCCGCCCGTGAAATTGTTGTTGATTGCGGCAGGACCGTCGGAATCGACGCACTGTACCTTGCCGACCGAATTGATCGCTGGCGTCTGATAGCCGGACAGTGCGATCATATCCGCCATCTCATCGACGGTCAGTTCATCGAGCAGCTTATCCCACAGCGGATCGTCGTAATCCTTGCCGCGCAGGTCGAGCAGTTTTACACCGTTCTTTGCGCCGAGCGTCGGCATCGCTGCGTTCGGATCGATATAGGCCGTCGGATCATAGTTGCTGTTGAGATGATAGCCCGCAATGTATTCTTCGGGCATGTTCAGATCGGACGGCGCTGCGGTAGCCGCCTCATAGTTGGCAAAATGTCCTGCGCGGGAGAGGTAGGTTGCGTTGCCCTGCGCGTCCTGCAGCACGTTCACAGCGGCGATCCCGTCCGACGAACGCGGATTCGAGGCGTTATAGGTCACGGTTTCGGCAACGATGTAGGTCTTGCTGTCCAGCACGGTGTGCGAATCGCTCTTGATCGCGATTTCATAATCGCCGGCTTCGAGCACATAGCAGCCCGCACCTTTTTCATCGTAAGATGCCATTTCCTCGAGATCAAACGAGATCGTCAGCGTCTGGCTTTCGCCGGGCTTCAATTCATTCGTCTTATCAAAGCGGACAAGGTTCGCGCTCGCCTTCTCAATGCCGCCGTCGGTATAGGGCGGGTTGAAATAAACCTCGACCACATCGCGCCCTGCGACGGAGCCGGTGTTGGTAACAGTCACATCAAAGGTCAGCGTCTGGCCGTTCACCTTGATGTCGCTCATCTTCTGCGTGAAAGACGTGTAGGACAGCCCGTAGCCGAACGGATACTGGACAACCTTATCATAGTCGATCAGGCCCTCGGCCGCAGCGGTCTCATAGAACTTGTAGCCGACATAGATGTTCTCAACATAGTTGATGAACGACGGATAGTAGTTGGTCGGAACGCCGGCGTTCATACCCTCGACCATCATGTCGGTCATGTTCGCATAGTCGGTCTTTTCCGCGTTGTTGTAGTACGGCGCGGCGTCGATGTCATATACGAACGTGTCGTTCGTCTTGCCGGACGGGTTCACGGCGCCGCTGAGGATCTCGCCGAGCGCCGCAAAGCCGACGTTGCCCGCACCGGGCGCCCAGACGCACGCCTTGATCTGCGGCTTTTCCTCGACGAAGCCGAGTTCGAACGCATACGCGCCGTTGTAGACGAACACGACGTTTTCAAAGTTCGCGCAGACGAGATCGACCAGGTCGCGCTCGGTCTTGTTCAGCTGCAGATAGTGCTCGCCATTTTCAAAGTCGTTATACGCTTCGGAATTGTTCGTGTAGATGTCCGTGCCTCCCATGTCCTGCGGAATGTCGTTGTGGCCTTCGCCCGCGAGGCGCGAGATCACGATCACAGCAGTATCGGAGTATGCCTTGGCATTGCTGAGCAGCGCGTCGGAATAGTTC
>JAFUDD010000315.1 GCA_017459315.1 Clostridia bacterium
CATAGGCGCGGAATGCGCTGATCTCGTCCGGGAAACTCATGACCCAGCTGTGCGCATGGGTGCCCGCGACCGGAATGTTGTACCGCTGCCCGGTGAGGACGTTGCTGGTCGAATCGCAGCCGCCGATCACCGCCGCGCGCGCGCCGAGGATGCCCGCGTCCGCGCCCTGTGCGCGCCTGAGGCCGAATTCCATCACAACGTCGCCCTCCGCCGCCGTGCAGACACGGCTTGCCTTGGTGGCGATCAGCGTCTGATGATTGACGAACGTGAGCAGCGCGGTTTCGATCAGCTGCGCCTCGATGATCGGCGCTTTCACGCGGACAAGCGGTTCATACGGAAACACGACCGTGCCTTCCGGCATCGCGTAGATTTCGCCGGTGAAGCGCAGCTTGCCAAGGTAGGCAAGAAAATCTTCGTCGAACAGCTGCAGCGAACGCAGATAGGCAAGGTCCTCCTCGGCAAAATGCAGGTTCTCGATGTAATGCACAAGCGATTCCACGCCCGCCATGATCGCATAGCTCGAACTGGCGCGCGGACGGTAGAACATATCGAAAATGCCTTCGTTCTGCGCCATGTTGTTTTTGAAATAACCGTACATCATCGTGAGCTGATAGAGGTCGGTCATCATTGTCAGATTGCGGTTGTCCTGTACCATATTACACCTCCGGATTGGTTTCGGCTTCGCTGGCCGGTTCGGACGCGGCAGATTCGTCTGCCGCGGGTTGATCTTGGGGATCCTCCTCTTTGGGCGATTCCGGTTCGGCATCGGCCGAAATCGGCTCGTCAGGCGTTGCCTCCGCCTCCGTTTCGGGCAAGGGCGCTTCGGCCGGTTCGGGTGCGAGCGTTAGGTTTTCCATCGGGCGCGGGGTGCGGAGCGCGTGGCCGAGCGTTTTTAGGTGGCCGCTGAAGAGCAGATACCCGAACGCGCCGAGCATCAGCAGCGCCGAGCAAAGGCCGTTAAACGTCACATCCGAAAACAGCACCTGCCGGTAAGCCGGATCGCGCAGAAATTCGAGCGCATACGCCGCTGCGCCGTAGAGCAGCAGCGACAGCGCGAACGTGTCGCCAGGCTTTAGATTCCGACGCAAAAACACGCGCCACGCGAGCACGAACAGCAGCAGACAAACAATAAACTCATAGAAGAACACCGCGAAGGCCACGGTCTGCCCGTCGGTAAAATACGCTTCGGTGAACGTCGCCAGCGGGAACCATTTGAGTGCCGGATTCTCCACCGTGTACCCGAGCCCGTCGCAGAGGAAAAAGTCCTGCCACCGCCCGAGTGCAAAGAGGAGCAGCATCCCCGGCGTCAGCACGTCTGCGGCTTCGCCGAACGAGAATTTGCGGATTCTGCAGTACACCCATGTGCCGACGGTGCAAAACAGCAGCGCGCCGAACAGGTTGACACCGAGCTGTCCGAATGCGAAAAAGTCGCCCCACGCGATCCGGCCTGACAGCGCCGCAAACAGCCGTCCGCCGAGCAAGCCCGCAGGGATGCAGAGTATGCACACGTCAAGCGCCAGATCGCGGTACATCCCCCGCCGCCGGACAAGCAGCGACGACACGTTCACCGCCGCCGCC
>JAFUDD010000316.1 GCA_017459315.1 Clostridia bacterium
CGGTCTGCAGCACGTGCATATCGAGGGGCTTGATCATCTTTCCGACATCTCCGCGCTCGAAAGCTGCACGGGAATTCAGCAGGTTCACCTAAACAGAGTCTTCGATCTTGCGGACATCTCCCCGATCGTGAAACTACCCAAGCTGAACCGACTGGAGATCTACGGCTCCGATCTGCACGACGTCGATTTTCTGTCCGAGATCGTCAACAAAAACAGCTTTTCCTTCGGCATTTCCGAGGTGGATGACTGGTCTGGACTTGCCGCCCTGCCGCGATACAGCTATCTGAACATCACGGATCGGAACGGCAGCGCGCTGCCTTACATTCACAACACGCCGGTCGCAGTGTTTGAATATTGGAACCGCGGCGGTTTGACCAATCTCAATGACGGCGAAGTGGATTTGATGCAGCTGCCCGAGGTCAGCCGCAGTCTGACGCTGCACTGCGTGCGATCGCTTGAAACGATGCGCTCCATGGATATATGGGAGCTGACACTGGATGACTGTCCGCTGCTCACTTCCCTAAACGGCCTGGAGCATCTGCCCAAGCTTTCGACGCTTCGCGTGATGAACTGCTCGCGCCTGGTCGACTGGTCAGCGATCGAGCAAAAAACCTTTGACAATCTGGAGCTGGTACAGCTGTTTACCCTGCCCGATTTTTCGGCACTGCGCACGGATCGGCTGCGGCTCGAAAGCATCTTTGATCTGACGGACCTGTCGGCGCTCGCGTCCTTTCAAAAGGAGAATTACCACATCGAACTGTTCGACCTGGACGGCGTGACCGATCTTTCCCCGCTTTATGCGCGCAAAGGGCGCTATCTCAAGGTGCCGGCTCATCTGCAGGCGCAGGCTGAGTTGCTTGTGGAAAGCAAGCTTTTGGACAACTTCGAGGTGGAGTATCCGGACGAATGGTGGGAGCCGGCCGAGCCGCACGTGGAGCTGTTGTCCTTTGACGAGCTCGACACGCTGCCAAGCGCGGTGTTGAGCCGTGTGACGGATCTGCATGCAGTCGGCGACACGATCTTCTCCTGGGAGGAGCATTGGCTCGATCAGCAATGGGATGACGACAAACCGACCTTTGTACTGCGGTCGAACGACGGTGACCCCAGCCATGATATCGCAATCGAGCACCCCGGTACAATGACCGATTTTTCCAAGCTGTCCAAGCTGACCGGACTCGAACATCTGAACCTGATCGATCAGTCGCTGACGTCGATCGAGGGGATTCAGAATTTGCAGAAGTTGAAGAATCTCGAACTTACGTTCACACCGACCCTGATGGATGCATCCCCGGCGTTTACGCTGCAGGACCTGGAAGAACTGCGGCTGCAATATACCGGCGTGACAAGCATACAAGGCATCCAAAACCTCCAGAAGCTGCAATGGGCAGATCTGAACGGACTCAAACTCGATGATCTTGCGCCGCTCGGTGCAATCCCCGCAGAGTGCAATCTCTCATTTGACTTCCCGCTGATGACGGTTGACGAATTCTTTGCCCTGCCGGGTGATGTGCTCTCACACGTGCGCGAGATCGGATTCTTCGGAAACTATGTGATGAAAGATCCGTGGGGCGAACTGTGGCTCGAAGAGGACTGGGACGGCGGCGACAAACCGGACTTGTATATTCACGACAACGCAGCCGGCGAGCGCTTCCCGATCGGGGAAGGACCGATCACCGATCTCGGCTTCTTGAATCGCCTTCCGAACCTTGAAACGCTGTATCTATACGGACAGCCGATCGAAACACCGGATGGGATCGCGTCGGCTGCAAAGCTGCGCCGATTCCAAGCCAAATGGACAAATCTTTCCGATCTGTCTCCGCTGTTCGATCTGGAGTCGCTCGAGATAATCAGCGTGGAGGACACGGAAACGGTCACTTCGATCGAGGGCGTTGAGAAGCTTCCGCATCTGACCGATCTCAATATCGGTGGCAACGACCTCACGGACATCAGCGCGATCGCCAAAATCGACTATACGTTCTGTATGACGCCGGACGAGGACGGCAATGTGCCATATTTTGTTCTCGGCGTAGATAATTTGCAGGGGAAGATCCCGGGTGAGCAGTATGCGGTGCTGTCCGCCGTGCCGGAATATTGGAGTCTCAATGTGTTCAACACGGACTGTGCACTTTGGATAGACGCCGTGAAGGATGTGAAAATTCACGAACTCCATGCGGGCAACTGCCGCTTCACCAACGAGACATTCCGAAGCTTCATCGAGCAGCACCCGGAGCTTGCATACATCAAGGTATCGTGGACGCCGGAACTTACCGACATCTCGCCGCTTTTGACGCTGCGGCATCTTCGTGCGGCGTGCGTATCGAACAATATGCAGCCCGCGATTCGATCCCTGGGCGACGAATACGGATTTGAACTGGAAATCGAATAAGGAGGACTCACCATGGCATACACGGCTTTGGAACAGATGCGAAGGATCAACAAAGAACGCTATAACGTGGATGTCGGTCCGTTTGAACCGGCGATGTTCGGCGCGGGCAGAACGGGCAGCGATCTGAAGTCCGCCGCGCTTCGGTTTTTGCACGAGCGCTGCGAGGGGCTTCGCTTCTCACCCGAAATGGCGAAGAAAGAGGAAGAAACCGGGCAGTATCTCGGCACAAGCTTTTATCCGAATCAGATCCCGTACAATATGCAGATGGACATCGACCGGCTGTGCCTCGAACGCGAGCTGGAGAGCTTTATCGACTCCGGCGTGGCCGAGGACGCCTACACCGTTTATTATAGCTTTTTGAAGATGTTCCTCGGCACCTATGGGCGGTCGAGCAAGATGATCGAGCTGCTGTCGGAATTCGAGTCCAACGCAAGCTCCCTTTTGATGAAGCACCGCGACCACTATTCGCACTCGGTCTATGTGTTTGCGCTCGGGCTTGCGATCTATGAAACGAACGAGCAGTTCCGGACGACGTTCCAACGCTTCTACGGCTTTGCGCCGGGAACTGACGAGCACCGGGCCGCGGCATTCTTTCTCGAATATTGGGGCCTGACCTCGCTGTTCCACGATATCGGCTATCCGTTTGAGATTCCGTTCGAGCAGGTGTTGGCCTACTTTGAGGTGGATCGCAAAAAGCGCGGCAAGGGCAGCTTGTACCTTGCCTACCGCGACCTCGATTGTCTGTCCGGCATGAGCGACGCGCAAAAGGCGCACTTTGCAAAGCTGTTTTCCCGTCCGTTCGAGTCCGTCGAAGATTTGCTTGCCTACGGCATTGCCAAGCGGCTCGGCGCGGCCTACGAGGTGACGGAGGAATACCTTTGCGACACGATCCGCCGCAAGCCGACCGA
>JAFUDD010000317.1 GCA_017459315.1 Clostridia bacterium
AAAGGTCGCGGCGTATGCGGCAAAGGTGCTGAACCCGCTCTGGCTCGTAAAGATCGAGCATTGTGCAAGTAAGTAAGCGACAATCGGCGGCGGGGCGCTTTACCCCGCCGCATCCGTCAAGGAGGGATATTCGATGATGAACCAACAGGAAACGATGCAGGCGGAGCCGAGCGTGTCGATCTATCTGCCGCCTGAGGGCAACGGCGCGTTTGTGGAGGGCGCGATCAACGGCGTGAACTTTCGCGTCCGCACCGGTACGATCGTGGAGGTCCCGGCGCACATCGCCGCGGTTTTGATGGACAGCCGCCGCGCGCTGGCCGCCGGGGAACAGGCCGTGAGAGCGTTTGCGGCGGCGGGCGGCAAGCCGCTCGGAGGTATGGCATGACGCTGCTCGAGCTGATCCATGCGGCGCTCGACGAGCTGGAGCGTGCGCATGACGATGAAACGGTCGTGTTCTGGCGCGAGCGGCTGACGGCCTACGCAAACGAAGCGATCTCGGATCTGTTTACGACGTTCCGTCCGTGGCGGCGCGAATCGTTGACGCCGCAGAACGGAGTTCTGCATACCGGCGATCTGTCACTGCCGTGCAGCAAGGTCCTCGGCCTGGAGAGCAAGGGGTTGCGGATCCCGTTCCATTACGGCGCGGACACGACCGAGCTGATCGTGCCGGGCTGGCAGGGCGGGGCGCTCACCGTCGTGTACCGCTACGCGCCGAGCGTGCTGATCGAAGATACCGACCGATCCACGCTGCCTGCGGTCTGCGATCCGCTGATCGTGCTGTACATGGTGGCGAGGGATCGCGCACACGGCGACGCGGCGGCGCAGAACGGCGCAAGGCTGCGGCTTTCGCTGTATGAGGCGCAGAAAAGACGCTTGAAGCTCGACTACGACGAGCCGTGCGGCTGCCGGATCTATAACTACTGCTGACAGGAGGGAGAATCTATGGCGATGCAATCGAGGACCCTGTCGTCCTTCGGGGGTATGCGGCAGGACCGAAACGACTATATCAGCTCTCCCGATACGAGTCCGGACGCATGCAACATGGACACACGGGACGGCTGCCTGACCGTGGCAAAGGGGTTTTCCCCCGCGGTTGCGAATCAGGCGCCGTCCGGCGGGCGGCTTTCGCGGCTGTACGGCTATATCGGGCCGGGCGGACTGAAATTCCTTGCCTGTGCGGGCGCCTCGCTGTACGCCTGCGACAGCGCGACCGGCGCATGGACGCAGCTTTGCACGCTCCAAAGCGATCCCGGCGAACGGAAGGTCGATTTTCTGCCCGTGAAGATCGGTGCCAAGGAGTACGTGCTGATCGCGCACGGCGGCGGGCAGATGTTCAAGTGGGACGGCGTTTCGGCGGCGGCCGAGCCGTTCGGCAGCGCCCAGATGCTGTCAAACGCGGCCGTGAACTTTGTCGAGCCGTATTACGGACGGCTGTTTGCCGCAGGCGACGCCGCAGCCCCGGCAAGGCTCTACTGGAGCAAGACGCCCGGCGACGATCGGACGATTGAGGACTGGCGCAGCGCGGACGCTTCGGCGGACGTATCCGGCGGGTTTGCGGACATCGGCACCGACAGCGACCCGATCACGGGACTGATGGCGCTGTCGAATCAGCTGCTGATCTTCAAACGCGACTCGCTCTACCGGCTGCTCGGCGACCGGCCGACGAACTACCGCATCCTGCCCGTGGACGCGGCCTATACGCGCCCGGCACACACCGCGTGTGTGCGCTATGCCGACCGGCTGTATTTTCTGACCGCGACCGGCCTGTGCTTTTTCGACGGGCAGACCGTGCGGCGGCCGAACAACTTCCGGGCGCTGTGCCGGCTGCTTGCCGGGTGCTCGCTCGACGCCTGCGAGGCCGTCGCGTGCGGGGACATGCTGTACTTTGCGGTGCGGGAAAGCGACCCCGTCTACAACGACGCCGTGATCGAATACGATCTGATGCGCGGCACGTTCATGGTGCGGCGCGGGTTCACGGTCGCGGGCATGACGGCGGTACGCGGCACGCTGTACGTGCTGACCGGCGAGGGCAAGCTGGAAAAGTTCGACGACAGCCCAACCTACGACGGACAGCCGATCCGGGCATGGTGGGAAACGCCGCGCTTCGATCTCGGCAACAAGCATGTCAAAAAGGCGCTCGGCGAGCTGGCCTGCACGGGGCACGGCGACCCGGTTCGCGTGACCGTGAAAACGGGAGGCACCGGCTATCCGATGACGCTGACGTTCCCAAACGACGACGACAGCGCCGCCGAAACGATCCTGCGCGGCGAGGGACGCGTGTTCCGGCTGCGGCTGGAGAACATCGACGGCGGGCATTTCACGCTCGATGCCGGGGTGACGCTGCGGTTCGACGCGCAGCTGCGTCCGGAGTAAGGAGGCGGCTATGGCGGAGCTTGGCAGCATGCAGGCGCTGTTTCCGGTCTATCTTGCGCGGATGGCGACCGACGCCGATGCGCGCGACGAGTATGACAGCGCGATTGCGCAGAATGAAAACAATCTGAATCAAAACTTCGAGCTGCTGTACCGGCGGCTGCTCGAACTGGAAGCGGCGATCGCCGCACAGGAAGGAGGAAACACATGAAAGCACCATCGGTCGGAATCCGGATCCTGACGCCCGCCGTCGGGCTGGACCAGGAGACGGAACGAAGAAAGAAGCAGGCCGAAGCGACAAACGCCGCGTCGATGGCGCGGACGTACACGGGCGGCGGCAGCGCCGCGCCGAGCTTTGAGGCGCTGCTGCAGGAAACGAACGCGTATTACACCCCGGAGACGGTGGACTATAGGCCGCTGTCGGAGGCGACGCTGCGGACGCTGCTCGAAGGCAAGCTGCGCCCGGCGTATGACAGCGCCATCGGCACCCGGCGCGAGCGCACGCAAAGCTACAATGCGGCGCTCGACGCGGATGCATGGGCGCGGGGCATGGGACAGAGCACGTACCTCACGGATGTGAAGCAACGCAGCTACCGCGACGAATCGCGCGATATCGGGCAGCTCGAAGCATCCTACGGCGCGACGCTCGCAGACGCGCTTTTAAACGCGCTCGCGGAGCAGACGAAGAACAAGCTGGAGGTCGATCAGTTCAACGCCGAGCAGATCAACGAAGCGCGCGCCCGCGCGTACTCGGCGGCGACGGCGCTCTATGCGGCTTCGCAAAAGGGCGGCGGATCGGGCGGCGGCAGCCGCGCCGCATCGGTCAAGGACCCGGCGACGCCCGCCTCGCAAACGCTGCTCGACAGTCTGACGACCGCGCCGGTCTATGACCGCGTCGAAACGCCGGAGGAAAACGTTGCGATCAGCGTGCTCGACCGGCTGAACGGCAGCGCGCGGCAGAAGCTGTATGATGCGCAAACGCCGAAGGCAGCAAAGCTGCTTGCGGAAATGACCAAGAGCCTCGGCCCGGTCAGAATGAAGAACGCAGCGAAAAAGTACAGTCTGGCGCATTGACCGTCAAGGCGTCCTCGGACATTCCGGGGACGCTTTTTTATGCAGAATGTTTTTCCCCGCGACGGCACACAATAGGTAAGATCGCACATACAATACAAGAGCAAGCGAAGCAAAGGAGAAGCGCATGGCCGCATGGGACATCACCGCATATGAATATGACATACCGATGGAGAAGCTGCTGCACCGCCGGTTGGAGGGTCATGCGTATGCGGTTGAGGTGCTGCCCTGCGGAGCGCGGGTGAAGCTGTCCGGCACGGGCGCGGCAGCGGTGCTTGCGGACGCGCTGACCAAGGTGATCCTGCGCGATCTCCAATATTTTGTACTGGCGCGAATGACCGACGCCATGCCGCTGGCGCTTGCCGATAAGCGGCAGGTGCTGACCGATGCGCTCTATACAGCGCGGAACCGGGAGGACGAGGGGCCGGTGCGCGGCGAGCTGGTGCGGTTTCTGACCGCGGAAAGGGCGCTGTGCCTCGATGGCTTTTTATGCTTTCGGATGCCCGAAACGCTGATGCTGTGGCAGCTTTGCGTCGAGCAGGCCGCGAGCAAGGTGCTGCTGCAAAAGGAATACGGCGAGCTGATGCAGACGCTGCAAAGCTACGTCCGTTCACAGCGGGCGCGCGTGAACGAGCTGCGGCTTTGCCTGCACCGCGACGGCAGCTGTACGCTCTCCGACGATGAACAGCTGCATATCGAGTATGCCGACGGCTCGCCGGACGGCATCGTATCGCTGCTCGTCAGCATGGCGCCGCGGCGCCTTGTGATCGTGGATCGCAGCGAAGGCGCACAAACGCGGCTTTGCGACGCGCTGAAGGCCGTGTTTTCGGATCGCGTGGAGATCCAAACATAAAGATATCGCTTTTCTCAAGCGACGCTTGATGCGAATGCAAGCGCCGCTTGCTTGTTTTTGGAGCATGCGGCGGGCTATGATGAGGGCGACCGGTCAGCCAAGAGCAAAGGAGGATGGATCCATGCCCGACGATATATCGCCGCTCTGCGCCCCGTATCGGCGCATCGAAAGACTACGGCAGGACGCGTTCGCCGGATGCCGCCCGCAGATCGATGAGGCCGTGCGGCGGGAGCTTTGCGCCCTTGCCAAACGCGACGAGGCGGTGTATGATCAAATTGTCCGGTCGCAAAAGACCAAAGGAGGATTGTTCCATGTTTGATACCATGCAGGTCGCCAAACGCATCCGCAACGCGCGGATCGAAAAGAATCTCACGCAGGCCGCCGTCGCCGACGCGCTCGGCGTCAGCTATCAGGCCGTGTCCAACTGGGAGCGCGGCAACTCGATGCCGGACATTGCCAAGCTGCCGGAGCTGTGCGCGCTGCTCGGCGTGTCGTTTGAATCGCTCGTCGGCGGCGCATCGCCCGACGCCGCCGCCGTGCAGAAAGCAATGGACGGCGAGCCGATCACGATCAAAGAGGCCGCGTCCGTCGCGCAGCTGCTCCCGCCCGAAACCGTCCGCGCCGCCGCAGAGCAGGCCGAGCAAAACGACGAACCGATCGACTATGCCACGCTGCTTTCGCTCGCGCCGTTCATGGATAACGAGACGCTGGATCGGCTCGCGGACAAGGTCATGCTCGACGATTTTGCCAAGGTGCGCTCGCTC
>JAFUDD010000318.1 GCA_017459315.1 Clostridia bacterium
AGTTCCTTGGGAATCTCGATTTTCATTTGAGATTTGTACGCAGGATAGTTTTCCGTCAGATTATCAGCGTCCGTGTCGATTTTTTCGCCAAGGTACATCTGCATAGTCGTGATCGCCCATTTGGTTTTGTCGGGATCAGTTTGAAGCTCTCGGTTCACCGCAATTTGCGCAAGCAGGTTAGCCATGGACAGCTTAGCATTGAAGCGGTCGGAAATCATGATGTTGTCGGGCGAAACGATGCCGTAGGGCAAGCGTTTTTCCTCTAAGAATTGCAGGGCACGTGCGGTTTGCGCGACAATGCGAAGCAGGCGGTTGCCCACCTCTGCCTCATCGCCCTGATACAACGAACCGTCCTTCATACATTCCGTAAGCGTACCGCGTTGCGCCCATTCGGAAAAGAATGCCGCGCTGCCGCCGATATGCCGCACATCGTAGAAGCGTTCAATGCGCGGGTGCTGCTGCATGGGAATGAAGTCACGCTGATACAGGCTGATAATCGACTGCTGTTCGTGCTCGGGCATATGGAGAAATAGTGTCGGGTCGGGACGGATCATCCGCAGGTACACTTTCCAACGCCGGTGATACACCCTCCACTCATAGCCGTTCCTGGTGATCTTCGGCTCGGACACCACCTCATAGATACCGTGGAACACATCGCCCGCTTTGATATCCTCATTCGGGATATAGTCCTCATAGGTCAAAATCGGTTTTGCTATATAGATCCTCCTTTTTAATCATAAATCTTTTCGATCGCGCCGCACAGTTCACAGCAGCCGTTTACCCAACGATGTCCCCATCTTCGGCATTGTTCGGCAATCTGTTCTTTCGTGGCGTGTTTTCCAAACCAGCCGCCGTCGATCACCGTACCGGTATCGGAATAATACCGCTCCTCATATCCGCAGCGGATGCAGATGGCATGGGCTACCTTACCGGAAGCGGCAAAGGTACCGTCATCATCGTCGATAAAGTAGTGATGGGTCTCGCCGCAGATCTTACAGCGGCATTTTTTATCAAGATGGTCTGAGCAAATATGATCGGATGGTTTCATTCTTTCAACTCCTTAAACCGGCAGTCGTAGTCCTTGGCGTATTTCTCGGCGGCACTGCCTTTTCTGCCGTGAAGGGTGATGCCTGAATGCCTGCCAAAGGCAAGGTAGCCGATCCATGCCACTCTGTCGGGGATGACAATATCGCGCAGGCTCTCGCAGCCCAAAAACGCCCACTTTCCAATGATCCATACACGCTCCGGAAGCGTGATGCTTTGCAGGCTGCTGCATCCATAGAACGCCTTGTCTCCAATGCTCGTCACACCCTCCGGCAGCGTGATACTTTGCAGGCTTCTGCATTCATAGAACGCCTCGTTTCCAATGCGCCTCACACTCTCCGGCAGCGTGATGCTTTGCAGGCTCTCACAGTCATAAAACGCACGGTTTCCAATGCGCGTCACGCCCTCCGGCAGTGTGATGCTTTGCAGGCTCACGCAACCACTGAACACCCCGACTCCAATGCTCGTCACGCCGTCGGGTATCGTTACATCTACTCCGTTTCCATTATACTTTGTCAAAAATCCGTTTTCAATAACAAAATCACTTGCGTTACTCATTTTGCGCCTCCGATCATCGTTTTTTATTTGTTTTCATCATATGCTCCTATCATTGTGTTGCAACGATCACAGAACCGTCAGCGGATAAAACGGCGGACGCAGCTGATGGAATCTTTTCGCGTGCTTTCCCTTGTGCCAAAGCTGCCACAGGCGGGCTTCGTTTCGCTTGCGGTCAAGACGGTAGAAGCGAAAAAACAGGTAATAGCCGCCTTTGCCGTCAGGGCAGCCGAACGCTTCGGTGGTCCACTCGAAAAGCGTTTCCCTCTCCACGGTTTCGTTGTCGATCTCGTAAGAAGCGATAATTGTATCCCGCGCGTCGAAAAAGCCCTCTTTGTCCGATTCGATGACCGCGTCGAAACAAATCCTTTGAAACAGGCATTTTCCCGTGCCGATCTTGTCGGGCTTATAGTCGCCGAGCTTTGGGGAAAAGCCGTAGATTGGACGAATAAACTTTTTGTATTTTTCGGGCAGCGGTATGTTCATCCGCAGACCGGTCTTAACAAGATCCGCACCCTTCGTTCTTGCGTGCGAGCGGATAATGGCAGGCAGAGCCGGCGCCCGGTTGATCGCGCTGATTTTGTGATACGGAAGGCGCTTGAACCGATAGAAGCTGCGGCAAACGTATTGTGTAACTCCTTTTTCGCGGATCTCGATACGGAACAGGACATGCACCCCATGCCGGTCGCCGGTCATCTCCGCGAAAACGGTCTGGCGGCAGCGCCGCTCCATGTCCCAGTATGTCATCAGCGCGCTGCCGTGGAAGATGTTTTCCGCATCATTGCGGAAAAGTTTCCTTCGCTTCGCCGCCATATACTTGATGGTCCTTTGGAACAGATTGCGACCTTGGGCGGTTTTTTGCGGCGCGTAATGCTGTCGCTCGATCTCGCACAGCGGCATGATTTTGTCGTCATAGCGCATATTCCGCAGGTGCGTTGACCATGCGTCCATGGCGTATGGCGACACTTTGCCCGGATTTGTGTCCGGAAAGTGGATCGCGCCGAACGGCAGTTTGTTTTCGCCCTTGCGCTCTGCGCGCAGC
>JAFUDD010000319.1 GCA_017459315.1 Clostridia bacterium
GAAAAAGTCGCTCTACCGGGAGTAGAATTGTCAATTTATCGTCCTGTATCGTGTGCTATAATCGATATATCGTGTATTATGCCCCGCAAAAGCGCCCTCCCGCAACGGGGAGGGCGCAAGGGATGCTATATGGCGGCAGGCGCTTCCGGCCGGGTCAGGCGGCGAAGGATAACGCCCGCTTTACGGTGTTGCTCAGACGATGCCCTGTGCCAGCATCGCGTCGGCGACCTTTTTGAAGCCCGCGATATTCGCACCGGCAACAAGGTTATAGCCGAGGCCGCATTCCTCCGCGGCTTCCATCGACGCGTCATGGATGTTCTTCATGATCTTATGCAGCTGCGCATCGACCTCCTCGGCGGTCCAGGAAAGGCGCTCGGAGTTCTGGCTCATCTCGAGGCCAGAGACGGACACGCCGCCCGCATTGACGGCCTTGGACGGGGCCACGATCATGCCGGGCTGTGCCATCAGGTGCTGCAGCGCCTCGTTGGTCGTCGGCATATTGGCAACCTCGATGTAATACTTGACGCCGTTTTGGATCATCTGCTCGGCTTCCTTCATGCCGATCTCGTTCTGGTAGGCGCACGGCATGGCAATATCGACCTTGCAGCCCCACGGCTTCTGCTTCGGGAAGAATTCGACGCCGAACTTGTCCGCATAATCCTGCACGCGGTTGCGGCCGGACGAACGCATTTCGAGCATGTAATCCCATTTTTCCTTGGTGCCGATGCCGTCCGGATCATAGATATAGCCGTCCGGACCCGCGAGCGTCACGACCTTTGCGCCGAGCTGGCTCGCCTTCATCGCCACGCCCCACGCCACGTTGCCGAAGCCGGAAATCGCAATCGTCTTGCCCTCAATTGTATCATGCTCATGCTTCAGGACCTCGACAAGATAATACACCGCGCCCCAGCCGGTGGCTTCGGGACGGATCAGCGAGCCGCCGTAGGAACGGCCTTTGCCGGTGAGTACGCCGTTTTCAAAGCCGTTGCGGATGCGCTTATACTGGCCGAACAAATAGCCGATCTCTCTGCCGCCGACGCCGATATCGCCCGCCGGAACGTCGATGTTCGGCCCGATGTGCCGATACAGCTCGGTCATGAACGACTGGCAGAAGCGCATGATCTCGCCGTCGCTCTTGCCGTTCGGGTCAAAGTCCGACCCGCCCTTTGCGCCGCCCATCGGCAGCGTCGTCAGGCTGTTTTTGAACGTCTGCTCGAAGCCTAAAAACTTCATCACGGACAAATTGACATGGCTTGCAAACCGAAGACCGCCCTTATACGGCCCGATGGCGCTGTTGAACTGGACACGGAAGCCGCGGTTTACGCGAACCTTGCCCTCGTCGTCCACCCACGGCACGCGGAACTGGATCACCCGCTCCGGCTCGACAAGGCGTTCCAACAACCCTGCCTTTTCATATTCGGGATGCTGATTCACGACGACCTCAAGAGAACTTAAAACCTCCTCCACCGTCTGCAAAAACTCCGGCTCGTGCGCGTCGCGCTTTTTGACATCCGCCAAAACCCGTTCGATATAGCTGTTCATATACCCTCCGCGTTTTTTCACATTTGTCGGCACTCCGACACTTTTATGATACCACAGTTAAGCGGGAAGTCAACCGGTGTAAAGAGTATTTGCAAAAATATATTTTTCTTGCATAAATTTCTTTTAGCTTTGCGCGTGCCGCACGTCGCGCGCATATCGGGAGCGGTCGGCGCATAGACTGCGGCAAGGACGAAAAGGCCGGAAAGGAGAGTTCCGAATGGAGATAGAAAAGACGAATGTGACATGGGAGACGCTGTGCGGCACGTTCACGGCGCAGGCGCAGGTGGAAAGCGCGATCCCGCTGCCGACGGGGATACGCTCGGAAAAGGTGCTGCTGTGCGAGCCGGAGGTGCGCGTGCGCGAAACGCTCTGCACCAAGGACGGCGTACAGGTGACGGGGCTTCTGCTGCTGCATATCACGGTGGAAACCGACGAGCAGGCGCCGGCGGCGTTCGACGCATCGGCCACATTTACGCATGAGCTGTCCGCGCCGGGCGCGACAACGGACATGACCGCGCGCGTATCGGCCTATGCGCCGTCGTGCAGCTGCCGCACCGAGGAAGGGGGTCTCCGGATGGCGGCGACGTTGCTGCTGCGGGCGGATGTGTTCGACACCGTACATGAGGTCTGCATTGCGGGCATCGCGGACGCCAAGGGGCTGGAAACGCAGGGCGAAACCGTGCGCATTGCGCGGCGGACGCTGCTCGGCGCGCACTCGATCCGTGTGCGGGAAACGCTCGACGCCCCGGCGGATCTGACCTTTCTGCGCGCATGGGGGACGGCGCAGGTCGGACGCGCGGTGAACGGCGGCGAGGGGCTGCTGCTCGACGGCACGCTGTCGGTCACCTCGCTCTACTATGACGGCGCGGGCGGCGCCGTACAGCGAACGGACACCGTGCCTTTTTCCGATGCGATCACCGCCGATCAGAACCCGAACCCCATCGCATCGGTCGAGGTGCAGAGCCTATCGGCAAGCTACGATCCGGACGGCGCGCTGACCGTCGAAGCAATGCTTTCGCTCTCGGTATACGGTGCCGTCGAGGAAACGGCAAGCGTGCTGTCCGACGCCTACGACAGCGAGGGGAGCTTTTCGTGTACCTGCAAGACCGTCCCCTGCCTGCGCTATATCGGGGAACGGCTGCAAAGCGCGGTCCTGCGCGAGCCGCTCGCCGTGCCGGGACATCTCAGGGATATCACACGCGTGCTGTTTGCCGCCGCGACGCCCTCTATCACCGACACGACCGTGACCGAAACGGACGCCGTCATCGACGGGCTGCTGCTCGTTTCGGTCGTTTGCCGCGATGACGACGGACGGCTTTGCGGATTCAAGACCGACGTGCCGTTCTCGCTGCGCTCGGATGCGCCGGGGACGCTGCTGCTGCCGCGCGTGGAGGTCAGCGCCCTGGAGGTGACGGGCAGCGGCCGCACGCTTTCCGCCATGATCGAGCTACGATACGGTGGCGAATGGTACAGCAGCGAAACGATCCGGCTGACGACCGACGTGATGCCCGGCGCGCCGCGCGATCCGCACGAAGGCATTCTGCTCTACTTCCCCGACGAAGGCGAAACGGTGTTTTCCATCGGCAAGCGATTCGGCATCCCGACCGCCGAAATTCGGGCGCAGAATCCGAACCTTTCCGACCCGCCGCGCGGCGTCGTGCTGCTGCGGCGATAGGATAAACCGCGACCCGGAGGATTCCGATATTCGGAATCTTCCTTTTATTATGCGGCGTTTTTTCGCGGGCAAAAATCGCAGTTTGTTCCGTGATCGTTTACGAAACCCGGCATTGTAAGCGGTGTGTAATTCTCCTGTAATCCTTTTGCCAAGGGGCTTGTTTTTTCCGGAAAAGATGGTAGAATCCCTATTCCGAACAGGAAAACAATATGGTTTCACCCCGAAAGGATGTATATATATGGCAAAGAAACTGGCGGAGCATATCCATTGGCAGCCCATCGGCCAGCGCATTGTCAAAACGTGCGCGGCGGTCACGATCTGCCTGCTCTTTTATCTGCTGCGCGGGTATTCCCCCGAAACGATGCCCGCAGAAGCCGCGATCACCGCGATCATCTGCATGGACACGAACATGCGCGGCACCCGTGCCAACGCGTATTCCCGCTTCTTGGGCACGCTGATCGGCGCGTTCTGGGGCTTTCTGTTTTTGGTGCTCGACCCCGCATCCCTTGCGCCGGACGCCCGCCGCTGGCTGCTTTATCTGCTGATGGGCGTCGGCACGCTGCTGGCGCTGTACACCTCCGTGCTTGTGAAAAAGCCCGACACGGCAGGCCTTGCCGCCATCGTGTTTATCTGTGTCGTCGTGAATTATCCGAGCGTGGAAAGCCCGATGGAGCAGGCGTTCCACCGCATCCTCGACGTGCTGCTCGGTACGACGACCGCGATCGTCATCAACGCGCTGCGGCTGCCGCGTGCCAAGCAAAAGAACCGCGTGTTTTTCGTACGGCTCAAGGACCTCAAGCCCGACCAGTTCGCCGATATTCCGACGACCGTGCTGTACCGGCTGCAATATCTGCTGCAGGACGGCGCAAAGGTCTGCCTGATGTCCGCGCACGCGCCGACGTTCTGGGCAACGCAGTTCGGCAGCCTGCCGTTTTCCGTGCCGCTGATCGTGATGGACGGCGCGGCGATCTACGACGCGAACGAGAACGCCTATCTCTCGCTGAACGCGATCGACCCGGCTTCGTGCCGTTGGCTGATGAAGCGGCTCGACAGCATGAATCTCAGCTACTTTATCTATACGGTGCACCGCGACCGCAACTGCATCTTCCACCACGGCGCCATGACCGAGGCCGAAAACGTTGTGTATCAGCACTTGAAAAAGTCCCCGTACCGCTATTACCTCGAGGACGACCATTTCCCGATGTCGGATACCGTTTACCTCAAGCTCGTCGGAACGCGAAAGGAGCTGCAGCAGGTGCAAAGCCAGCTGGAGCCCGCGTTCGACAAGATGAAGCTCCGCGCGGTGATCCGCAATCAGTCGGGTCTGGA
>JAFUDD010000320.1 GCA_017459315.1 Clostridia bacterium
CGAACCGGCGCGTTCAGCTCCAGCACCTCGCAGCCGTCCGCAATTGCACCCTCGACCTCCTCCGGCAGCGCGGTCATATCGACCTTGCGGCGCCGATAGGCGATGCGCACGGTCTTGGCGCCGAGGCGGATCGCGCTTCTGGCCACGTCCATAGCAACGTTGCCGCCGCCGACCACGATGATATCCTGACCGGTATAGTCCGGCATATTGTTATCGCCGATGGCGCGGAGCATTTCGACGGCGGAGATCACGCCCTTGGCATCCTCGCCCGGAATGCCGATCTTGCGGTCGTTGTGCGCGCCGATGGCGATATAGAGCGCGTCGTATTCTTTACGCAGCTCGTCGATCGAAATATCGGTGCCGATGGAAACCTCCGTCTTGACCGTAAAGCCCGCCTGCATCATGCCGGCGATCTCCTTGTCCAGCTCCTCACGCGGGAGACGGTAGCTCGGAATGCCGTAGCGCAGCATGCCGCCGAGCTTCTTGCGCTGCTCATAGACCGTTACGTCGTGGCCCATGATCGAGAGATAGTAGGCGCAGGTCAGACCGCTCGGGCCGCCGCCGATCACGGCGACGCGCTTGCCGGTGCTTTCGGCACGCTTCGGCGCGGGGATCTCGCCCTCGTGCTCGACCGCAAACCGCTTGAGGCCGCGAATGTTGATCGGATCGTCCACCATCGTACGGCGGCAGCGCACCTCGCACGGATGCTCGCAGATCAGGCCGCAGGTGGCGGGCAGGGGGTTGTCCTTGCGGATCAGCGCGACCGTGTCGGCATAGCGGCCGTCGTAGATCAGGGAGATGTAGCCCGGAATATCGACGTGCGCGGGGCATTGCCATACGCACGGCACGGGCTGGTTCTGCAGGCCGGAGCAGCGGCCGTGCAGAATGTGTTCTTCGTAATCGTCGCGGAAGCCCTTGATGCCCTTTAGGACCATCTTGGCCGCCTCCGAACCGATTGCACAGTCGGCCGTGGCGTAGACGCTTTCGGCGGTGCGCTCGATCACGTCGAGCGTTTCAAGCGTCGCGTTTCCTTCCAGAACGTCGTTCAACAGGGACTCGAGCTGACCGAGACCTACACGGCACGGCACACACTTTCCGCAGGACTGCGAATGGCAGATGTGCAGGAACGACCGCGCGAGATCGACCGGGCAAAGCCCCGGCTGACTCGCCTGAATCCGGCGTTCCACGTCCTTGTAGAGCTCCTCAACCGTTTCCTGCGCCCGGTTCCGGGTCACAATACTGAGTCTGCTCATCGGTGTTTCTTCTCCTTTATCCTTTTGTTTGATGGGAAATTTCTGCATGTACAAACCGCCGGGCAGAGCTTTTTTGTTCTCCGTCCGACGGAATCTGACACGATGCTGTATTATACCATTAAAAGTCGAGGTTAGACAATCTTAACACAGCGCATTATAACATTTTTTTAACGAAATATATTATTTTTATATGAACGTGTTCATAATCGGGCGCGAGGTGCAAAACAGAAAAAGTGCGCGGAATGGCTCCGCGCACCTTGGTTGTCTGTTCTTATACGACGACTTCGTATTCGCCCTTGCTGCCGTCCGCGGCATAGCGCCACAGGTCGTAGGGGCAGAGAATGCCCTTGTCGGTGACGACACCCGAAACGAGCGACGGCGGCGTGATATCGAACGCCGGGTAATAGCCCTTCACGCCGTCCCGCGCGGTTTTGACGCCCATCGCCTGCAAAACAAAGTCCGGGTCGCGGAACTCCAATCGGATCGTGTCCACGGTCGGGTGAACGAGATCCGGCGCGCCGGTCACAAAGTAGGGGATGCCCATGTATTTGGCCGCTATCGCAATCTGGAACGTGCCGACCTTGTTCACCACATGGCCGTCCATGCAGATCGCGTCCGCCGCCGACGTGAACACATCGACCTTTTCGCGCTGCATCACAAAGGCGGGCATGTTGTCGGTGATCACGGTCACGTCAAAGCCCATCTCATAGCAGACCGTGGCGGTCAGCCGCGCGCCCTGAAAATACGGGCGCGTTTCGGGACAGAAGATGCGAAACGTCTTGCCCTTGCTTTTGGCTTCCTTTAGCATCATGCCGACGATGGTTTCCGCAAAGCACTGCGTCATCACCGTGCCGCCGTTTGGAATCTGCTCGACAAGGTAGGTTGCCATTTTGCCGATCTTGCTGTATCGGCTGTCGTTGGCGAGGATCGCGCGCGTCTTGATCGCTTCGGCGGCGTTTGCACCGGATGCCCACGCTCCTTCCGCCGCTTCAGTCATTGTCTTGCAGATCTGCGCCATGCGCTTTGCCGTTGTAGGCCGGGCGTTTGTGATGCAGGCCGCCGCTTCGGACAGATAGGCGCGCTGCTCGGCAACGGACTGATCCCGACATTCGTGCGCCGCAAGCGCCATGCCCATCGCCGCCGCGGTGTAGGGACCTGCGCTCTGCGTAACCATATCGGTGATGGCCTGGGCGACCTTGCCGTAGTGCGTGCAGGTTACAAACCGTACCTCGCGCGGGTAGCAGCGCCGATCCAAAATCCGAACCTTGCCGTCCTCGAACCATGCGATATTTTCATATTGCAGCATGAACGCGAGGTCTTTGTCCTGTCTCTCCATCGTCAATACAGCCTTTCCAACGCTTTTTTCACATCGAACAGAATCTTTTCTTTGTCGAGCGTCTTGTATTCGCCGTTCTCATACAGCACGCGCCCATCCGCCATCGTCATGCACACGTCGCTGCCCTGCGCGGTATACAGCAGCGTCGCAAGCGGATCGAACGAGGGGATAAGGTGCGGCGCATCCATATTGACCGCGACGATATCAGCCTTTTTGCCGACTGCGAGCGAGCCGGTATCGGTTCGGCCCTGCAGCGCCGCGCCGTTTATGGTCGCCATCTTCAGCACCTGCGCCGCAGAGATCGCTGTGGGATCGGCCGCATAGCCGTTGTGGATCAGGGCCGCAAGGTGCATTTCCTCGAACATATTGAGGTTGTCGTTGCTCGCCGTGCCGTCGGTGCCGAGGCCGACGCAAAGCCCCTTGTCCAGCAGCGTTTTCAGCCGCATGAACCCGCTGCCGAGCTTGAGGTTGCTCGACGGGTTATGCACCGGGCATACGCCGTATGCCTTCATGATTTCAATGTCATCGTCCTCCACGGTCACGCAATGCGCCGCCAGCGTCGGCAGATCAAACACGCCGAGGTCACGGAACCATGCGGTCGGCGTTTTGCCGTACTTTTGCTTGCAGGCTTCATGCTCCTTTTTCGTTTCGGAAAGGTGCAGGTGCATCCGCGCGCCGAGCTTTTTACCGAGCTCGGCATATTCGCGCGCGATCCGCTCCTGACACGTATATTCAGCGTGGATCGAAAAATCCACACGGATGCGCCCGTTTGCCGCACCGTGCCACGTTTTGAACAGTTCTTCCGATTCCTTGGCGCGGTAGCTGTCCGCAAGCGATTCGTTCGGGTCGAACGAGGTGATCGGCCGCGCAAGGTTCACCTTCATGCCGCTCTTTTGGCACAGCTCGGCCTCGGTGTCCAGGAAATAATACATATCCGAATACGACGTGGTGCCGGTGCGGAGCATTTCCAGCTGCGCAAGCGCGTTGCCCGCCGCCATGTCCTCGCGTACCATGCGGTCCTCGATCGGGAAGATCGCCTCGTTAAGCCATCGGTCGAGCGGCAGGCCGGAGCCATGCCCGCGCAGCAGCGTCATGGCCGCGTGCGTGTGCCCGTTGACAAGACCGGGGATCAGCAGCGCGCCATGCATGTCCTTTTTTGTCCATTCGCCCTGCGGTTCGACGTCCCCGATATACGCGATCGTGTCGCCGTCGATGCCGATGTATGCATTTTGCAGATGCGAAAAGCCGCCGCAGCCGTCGTCGATCAGCGCCGACGCGTTGTATAAAAGCTGTTTCATTCAGACCTCCATCCGTTCAATGATCGTTTCCACATAGTCCGAAAAATCGCCTGCGATCATGGCGCCGACCGCGTCGATCTCCGCC
>JAFUDD010000321.1 GCA_017459315.1 Clostridia bacterium
ATCGGCAGCGAGTTTCGCCTGTCCGCGCTCAAAAAGACCGGCAAGCAGGCGCTGATCATCGGTATCGTGCAGGCGCTCACCGCCGCCGCGTTCGTGGACATCGCGCTGCTCGCATTCCATTTCGCGTTCCCGGAGCTGCTGTCGGCGCCCGCCGCGATCACGCTCGGCGCGATCGCTACCGCCACGGCGCCCGCCGCCACTTTGATGGTCGTGCGCCAGTATAAGGCCAAGGGCGAGCTGACAAGCCTGCTGCTCCCGATCGTCGCGCTTGACGACGCGGTGGGACTGATCGTGTTCGCCGTGTCGTTCGGCATCGCAAAGGCGCTGATCTCCGGCGCGATCAGTATCGTGTCGATCCTCGTCAATCCGATCGTCGAAATCGTGCTGTCGCTGCTGCTCGGCGCGGTCGCGGGGTATGTGCTCACGTTCCTCGAACGGCTGTTCCATTCCAACACCAACCGCAACTCGCTTGTGATCGGGTTCGTGTTTTTAACCGTCGGTCTGTCGTCGCTCGGCTGGAGCATCGGCGAGCTGCATATCGGCTTTTCGCCGCTGCTCGTTTGCATGATGCTCGGCACCGTGTTCTGCAATATCTGCCCGCTGAGCGAGGATTTGATGCAGCGTTCGGATAAATGGTCGCAGGCGCTGCTTGCCACGTTCTTTGTGATCTCCGGCGCGGAACTGGAGCTGGAGGTGTTCTCCGAGCCGATGCTCGTTCTGATCGGCGTGATCTACATCGTCGCAAGGTCGCTCGGCAAATACTTCGGCGCGCGCGGCTCGGCAAAGGCCGTCGGCTGCAGCGAGAAGGTCAAAAAGTACCTCGGCATTACGCTGCTCCCGCAGGCGGGCGTCGCGCTTGGCATGTGCGTAACCGCCATGCAGCTCGGGCAGGAGGACGGCAGCCTGGTGCGGAACATCATCCTGTTCTCCGTGCTTGTGTATGAGCTTGTCGGCCCGCTGCTGACGAAGAAAGCCCTCGAAGCCTCCGGCGACATCACCGAAAAGCCCCAGGAGGTCGAGGATCGTCGACAGAACAAATTGCTCGAGGTCATCAACCGCGAGATCGAGCTGCACGGCAGCGCAAAGTGGAAGAAGAAATAAAAAAACAAGCGGCGCATCGGAAGGTGCGCCGCTTTGCTGTGCCGACATTATTTGACAAGCAGCAAGCCGTCCAATCGCCAACAGACCACGCTGTCCTCGGCGGGCGTTACGGTGAGGTTGCATTGCAGAATGACAAGCGTATGCGTTTCATCAATGGGAACAAGGATCGGTTCGCCGGATATGTTTTCACGAGCGCTTAAGTTCTGCACATCATACAGCGTCCGCAGCGGTTCCGTAAGCGAGAACGTCAGCGTTTCGCCGCTCTTCGGATCGGTCCAAATAAACGGCTCGGAAAGGTCGTGCCGGTAGGGATCGTTGAGACTGTACAGATACAGCTCCGCATACGGCGCGATAGAAACAGGCAGCCTGTCGCAATCGGCGGTGAAGTACAGATACGTTTCCGTTTGCCCGTCGCCGAACTGTTCCCGATAGTCGCGGAAAAAATCATGATAGACGCTGTCGGCCATCGCCTTGCCGAACGGCGTCAACTGACAATCGGCATGGCGGAAGTAGGAAAGTCCTTCCTTGATCTTGTCGTAATCCTCCTCGGGCAGCCGCTCATGCGGAAGGCGCACCTCGTTCTGTTCGGTCAGCATCCCGTACTGCATAAGCAGCGGCTTAAGTCGGTGCTCCTGACTGAGATTCGAGAGCAGCCGAGGATTGGCGGGCGTCAGCGTAAGCAGCATGACGAGGACGGCGGCAGCGGAAAAGACGGCGGACAGCCGCGCGCGGAACGTGCAAAGACCGATGGCGATCAGCCCGAGCACGACCGCTGCGACGGAGATCACGCGCAGCGGTGTCAGCCCGTATGCGTCGATGCGGATCCACAACGCCAACGCCTGCACGCAGGTCACGGGAAGCAGCAGCAGTCCGCCCCACCGCGTATACCAGCAGGCAAGGCGCG
>JAFUDD010000322.1 GCA_017459315.1 Clostridia bacterium
AACGACCTCCGCCAAAGCGGAGGTCGACTGTGTTTTTATGGGAGCAGAGGGAAACCGCTTTATTCCTTCAATTCCTGCGCAAGCCGCAGCTTTTTATACGCGCCGTCCTTTGCCATCAGCTCGGCATGGGTGCCCTCCTCCACGATGCGTTCGCCCTCGACGACCGCGATGCGCGTCGCGTTGCGCACTGTGGACAGCCGGTGCGCGATGATGATGCTGGTGCGGCCCTTCGACAATTCATCAAGGCTTGCCTGGATCCGCTGCTCGGTCACGGAATCGAGCGCGCTCGTCGCCTCGTCCAGAATCAGGATCGGCGGGTTTTTGAGGAACACGCGCGCGATGGACAGGCGCTGCTTCTGCCCGCCGGAGAGCATCACGCCGCGCTCGCCGATGTAGGTGTCATAGCCGTTCGGCATCTGCATGACCTCGTCGTGGATCTCTGCGCGCTTGGCGGCGAGCACGACCTCCTCGTCCGTCGCGTCCGGGCGGCCGTAGCGGATGTTTTCGCGCACGGTGCCGGCGAACATGAACACGTCCTGCTGAATAATGCCGATGGCGCGGCGCAGCGAATCCTGCGTCACGGCGCGCACGTCCTTGCCGTCCACGGTCACGCTGCCGCCGGTCACGTCGTAAAAGCGCGGCAGCAGGTGGCACAGCGTCGTTTTGCCGCCGCCGGACGGGCCGACAAGCGCAAGGCTTTCGCCGGGATGAATCACAAGGCTGATATCGTGCAGCACCTCCGCGGCGTCGTTATAGCGGAAAAAGACGTGGTCGTAGCGGATCTCGCCCGCAACGTTCTGCAATTCCACGGCGTCCGGCGCGTCCTTGATCTCCGGCTCGGTGCGCATGATTTCGAGGAAACGCTCGAAGCCTGCCGCGCCCTGCGTATACTGCTCCATGAACATGACGAGCTTGCGAAGCGGAGAGAGGAAGGCGGACACATACAGCGTGAACGTAATCAGGTCGATATAGTCCATCTTTTCGAGCATGATCAACACGCCGCCGACGCCGATCACAAGCACCTGCAGCGCGCTTGTCGAAAACTCCATGCCGCTTTGGAACCGCCCCATGGCCTTGTAATAGTCCTTCTTGGCGGTCTTGAAAATGCCGTTGGCCAGATCGAACTTGCGGCCCTCCTCGCCCTCGTTCGCAAACGCCTTGGCCGTGCGCACGCCGGAAATACCGCTTTCAATCGCCGCGTTGATCTCCGCGGTCTTTTTGCGTACCTCGACCGACGCCTTGCGCATCGACTGGCGCTGCCACATCGTAAAGCCCATCAGCAGCGGCAGCGACAGCGTGATCACCAACGCGAGCTCCCACCGGATCAGAAACATCACGATCAAAGCGCCGAGGATCGTCAGCGTGCAGATCAGCAGGTTTTCCGGCCCGTGGTGCGCAAGCTCGGTGATGTCGAACAGGTCGTTCGTCACGCGCGACATCAAAACGCCGGTGCGGTTCTTGTCAAAATAGGAAAAGCTCAGCTCCTCGATGTGCGTGAACACGTCCTTGCGCATGTCCGCCTCGACGAGCACGCCCATGCCGTGCCCGAGCACCGTGATGATATAGGTGAAAAAGGCTTTCAATAGATAGGCAAAAAGCAGCGCCGCGATCACGGCAAAGAACGCGCCGAACAGCCGATCCGGCAGCAGCACCTGCATCGACCGGCGCGACACGATCGGGAACACAAGGTCGATCACCGACACCGCCGCCGCGCACAGCATGTCGATCGTGAACAGCCGGATATGCGGGCGGAAGTAGGACAGAAACACGGCAAGGCC
>JAFUDD010000323.1 GCA_017459315.1 Clostridia bacterium
ATCACCCGAACTGGTTTGACGCGTCCTACATCCCGTGGGTTTCCTATGATGCCATGCACCTTGAATTGCCGGACGGCTACCTGTATTTTCCGCCGATCACCAACTGGGGCAGATACCGGGAGGAAAACGGCAGGCTCCTCATGCCTGTGACCGTCCGTATGAACCATGCGATAGCCGACGGCTATCTGGTTGCAAACGTGTTCCGCCTTTTGGAAAAGGAAATCAAAGCCTTTACGGAGGGCTAATCACCTGCAGCGAACGGATCGGAAGCGGGCATAGCTCGCCGCTTCGACAAACAAAATAATAAGAAACAGGGCAGCCGCACGGCTGCCCTGCATTGCAAAACGGAACGGCTTACAGTCCCGTTTTGGTATCGTAAGCGACAATATCCACACTTTTCACGCCGTTCTTTTGCGTGAGGGCGCGGAGGGAAGCGATCTGCTTAGCGGAGAGCTTCATTTCTGCGACGGATTCCTGCAGCCCACCTGCGGAGGAACAGGACTTGAGCTTGGCGCCGGCAAAGAGCGGCGAGAGCTCGGTCAGCGCGACCGGCGCTTCGGTTCGCACGACAACGAGATACAGGTTCAGCCGCCCGACCTTGCCGAAGTAAAACACGGCAAGGATCAGCAAGCCGATGCCGAGGTTGGCGATGATCGAGATCAGCACGAAGCCCGCGCCGCAGATGATGCCATTCACGATTGCCCAAAACATGAACACGGTATCCATCACATCCTTGACGGCAGTACGGAAGCGGACGATGGAAAGCGCGCCGACCATGCCGAGTGACAGCACAACGTTCGATGAGATCGCAAGGATCACGACGGAGGTGACGAGGCTCAGCATCACAAGCGACAGCGAGAACCGCCTTGAAAACAGAACGCCGGTGTAAACGAGGCGGTACACAAGGACGATGTACAGACTCAGCGCAAAGCTGAGCGCGACACAAAGCAGCAAATGTCCGACGCTGACAGCAGACAGCTCGGTGGCAAACAGTTGCGATATTTGTTCCATAAAATACTCTCCTCTTATTCAATCCCGTGCAAACGGGCAAAGCTCATGGCAAATTTGGAATAGGACTGCGGCTGCCGCGGTACGGCCTCCAGGATCCGTCCGATCATGACGGGCAGCCGGTCGTCTGTCTTGACCTCCAATACGGCAGAAGCGGCGTCCAGCACCGGAAACGCGGGGGTCGCGGGGGACAGGAACGCGGCGGGCTGGCCTGCGTAGATGTCGGAATCGACGGTGATGCGGACGTTGTCAATGCCATACACCATCGGCAGGCGGCGATAATCGACCGTAACGGACGGCAAAAGCTGCTTCGCCTTCGCCTCCGCATAGAACATGCGGCAAAGCGGGTGAGGGTCGTTCGCAAGCACGGTGTAATCGCCCGTAGACAGCGCCTGCGCCTGCGGCAGCGTCAGCGGCGCCTGTGTCTTTCTGGTCAGTTCGCCGTGCTTTTCCTTGCATTCGAGCCGGATAAACGTCGTATCGCCGTTATAGAAGCGAATACGGTATTTGGTGCGATCCGCTTCACCGTCGGTCTTTTCCCAAAAAGCACCGGCGTCCGGCGTGTCGAAGTAAAGCGAGCGAATGCGGTACGCGCCGCCCTCGGCCTGCGGATCGGGGCGTGTGAACGGCACCAAACGTGCGCGCAGCAGCACGGCGGTGTCTATTCCGATCAGA
>JAFUDD010000324.1 GCA_017459315.1 Clostridia bacterium
ATTCCGCCTGCCGCATCACGCGCTTCTGGAGCTTTTCGGGCGTATCATTCGGCAGTACCCGCACGGCCTTCTGATACAGAATTTCGCCGCCGTCCGGGATTTCGTTGACAAAATGCACGGTCGCGCCCGTGACCTTCACGCCCTTTTCAAGCGCCGCTTCATGGACTTTCAGCCCGTAGAACCCTGCGCCGCAAAACGACGGGATCAGCGACGGATGCACGTTTAAGATACGCCGCGGCCATGTGTTTACAAAGTCCGCGCTTAGAATGGACAGAAAGCCCGCAAGCACGATGAGGTCGATCTTCTTTTCCGCAAGCAGCGCCGACAGCGCGGCTTCAAAGCCCGCCTGCCCGCCGAGCTCCTTTTTCAAAAGCGTCACGCCTTCGACACCCGCATTTCTCGCGCGCGTAAGCGCGTAAGCGTCTGCCTTGTTCGAAACGACCAAAACGACCTCGCCGTGGGGGATCTCCCCACGGGCCGAGGCGTTTAAGATCGCCTGTAAATTCGTTCCGCCGCCCGAAACGAGGACGGCGACTCTTGCCTTATGCGTCATGAGCTTTTCCCCTCTTCCAAAGTCCGTTCACGACCGGCAGCAGCATGCCGCCCACGGAATTTCCGAGCAGCACAAGCACGATGAACAAAAACGCCTGTCCGCTGACGATGCCGGAAGCGGCGAAATACCCGATATCCGCAATCGAGTGCTCGAACCCGCTGAGGATGAACGCCGGGATACAGAACAGGATACCGAGCGGCGTTTTATTGTCGCGGTACGTGCTGACCGCAAGGTACATCAATACGCCGCAGAAGCACCCGCGAAGAAGCGTTTCGTACCACGCCTGACCGAGCTTGGCGGTGCAGATCGCGTTGGCCGCTTCGCCTAAGTGCGGAAGCGCAAGCCGTAAGACCAGCCCGCCCGCAATCGTGCCGATCGCGTTGCCGAGGAGCCCGAGCAACAGCACGGACACGGCTTCTTTTTCATGGTTTTCGGGGATATACCCGACCTTGCCGGTAAACAGGGAATAGCCTTTGAGACAGATGCACAGCAGCGCGACCGCGAACAGCACCGCGCCGACGACCCGGTTTTCACAGGCAAGGAACACCGCGCAGCCGAGCGTGATGCACACGCCCGCCGCGACGCCGGAACAAACCTTTTTCAGCATACCGTAATCTTCTCCGCGCTTTCGACGATCTCGCCGATCACATACGCGTCCTCGCCGTTCTCCTGCAGAATGCCGATGGCCTTGGGCGCATCCTCCTTGGCGACGACGATGCTCATGCCGACGCCCATATTGAACGTATTGAACATATCGCGCTCGTCGATGCTGCCGCGCTGCTGGATCAGCTTGAAGATCGGCAGCACGCGCACGTCGCTCTTGCGGATCACCGCGCCGAGCCCGTCGGGAATGCAGCGCGGAATGTTTTCATAGAAGCCGCCGCCCGTGATGTGCGAAATGCCCTTCACGCGGACTTCCTTCAAAAGCGCCAGAACGGGCTTGACGTAAATCTTTGTCGGCGTCAGCAGCGTTTCGCCGAGGCTTCGGTTTTCAAGCGCGGGCACCGGAGCATGCAGATCGGCGTTTTCCACATCGAACACCTTGCGCACAAGCGAGAACCCGTTGGAATGGACGCCGCTCGACGGCAGCGCGATCACCACATCGCCGGGGCGCATCGTTTTGTTGTCGATGATCTTTGCCTTATCGACGATGCCGGTCGCATAGCCCGCCAGGTCGTATTCGTCCACGGGATAGAAGCCGGGCATTTCGGCGGTCTCGCCGCCGATCAGCGCCGCGCCGGACTGCACGCAGCCGTCGCAAACGCCCTTGACGAGTTCCGCGATCCGTTCGGGAACGTTCTTGCCGCAGGCGATATAGTCGAGGAAGAACAGCGGCTTTGCCCCGCAGCAGATGATATCGTTGACGCACATGGCAACGCAGTCGATGCCGACCGTGTCGTGCTTGTCCATTAAGAATGCGAGCTTCAGCTTGGTGCCGACGCCGTCGGTGCCGGAAACGAGCACGGGCTTTTCCATGCCTGCCGTGTCCAGTTCAAACAGGCCGCCGAAGCCCCCGATATCGGAGCAGACGCCCTCGGTGGCGGTGCGGGCAATATGCGTTTTCATCAGCTCGACGGCCTTATAGCCCGCCGTGATATCGACGCCCGCCGCGGCGTAGGCATCGGATTTGGATTGCATGTTCATCGGGAATTACTCCTTTCCGTTCCAGCAGTAGGTGCAAAGCTCGCAGGCCGGCAGCCCGATTGCCTTGATAACGTTTTCGAGGGATTGAAAGTCGAGCGACGCAAAGCCGAGCTTTTCGGAGATCGCCTTGCGGAGCTGTTTTCCGCGCTCGGTCGAACCGTCGCTGTATTCCTCCAAATGCGCAAAGCCCTCTTCGCCCTCCAGCTCCAGAATCACGCGCCTTGCGATCAGCTCCATATCGGAGGTCGCGCGGGAGAAGTTCAAGAACTTGCAGCCGAACAGGATCGGCGGGCAGGCCGAGCGCATGTGAACGGCATGCGCGCCGTTCTCATAGAGGAAATCGACGGTCTCCTTAAGCTGCGTGCCGCGCACGATGGAATCGTCCACGAACAGCAGATCCTTGCCCTTGATCAGCTCATGCACCGGAATCTGCTTCATCTTGGCGACGCGGTTGCGGTCGCGCTGATTCGGCGGCATAAAGCTGCGCGCCCACGTCGGCGTATACTTGATGAACGCGCGGGCAAAGTGCTTGCCGCTCTCGTTCGCATAGCCGATCGCGTGGGGCGTGCCGGAATCCGGAACGCCGCCGACGTAGTCGATCGGGTCGGCAAAGCCGTTCTCTTTATCCTGCTTGGCGAGCAAGGCGCCGTTGCGATAGCGCATAGCCTCGACGTTGACGCCCTCGTAGGTCGAGGTCGGATAGCCGTAGTAGCTCCACAGGAACGAGCAGATCCGCTTTTGATCGAGCGCCGACGAAAGCACGGTGACGCCGTCCGGCCTGACCTCGACGATCTCGCCGGGGCCGAGCTCGCGTTCGTCCTCATAGCCCAGCTTCTGGTACGCGAACGATTCGAACGATACCGCATACCCGTCCTCGCCCTTGCCGATCAGCACGGGCAGACGGCCGAGCCGGTCGCGCGCGGCAATCAAGGCGCCGTCGTCCTTCAAAATCAGCACGGATGCGGTGCCGTCGATCACCGACTGCGCATAGCGGATACCCTCGGCAAAGCTGTCCTTTTGGGAGATCAGCGCCGAAACGAGCTGTGTGCTGTTAACTCTGCCACCGGTCATGGCGTCGAAATATCCGCCCTCCATGGACAGACATTCCTCGATCAGCGCCTCGGCATTGTTGATCACGCCGATGGTGGAAATTGCATACTTGCCGAGCCGCGAGCGCACAAGAAGCGGCTGCGGGTCGGTATCGCTGATGCAGCCGATGGCGCTTGTGCCGCGCATTTCGGAAAAGATATGCTCAAAGCGCGTCCGAAACGGCGCGTTCTCGATGTTGTGTATTTTGCGCTGCAGGCCGAGCGCGGGATCATACGCCGCAAGGCCGCCGCGCCGTGTGCCGAGGTGGGAATGGTAATCCGTTCCGAAAAATACCTCGACAAGGCACTCGCGCTTGGATGTGATGCCGAAAAAGCCGCCCATACCGCCGTCTTACGCCTTGGCAAAGAACAGCTTGGAGAGCGTCATCGGGTCGATGTATTCGCCGTCCTTATAGACGCGCATATTGCCGGACGCGATCTCGTCGATCAGCATAACCTTGCCGTCCGCATCGTAACCGAACTCAAACTTGATGTCGTAGAGCACAAGGCCCTTTTCGAGCATATCGTCCGCAACGATCTTGGTGATGCGCTGCGTCATTTCCTTGATCGCGTCATACTGCTCGCCGCTCATCACGCCGAGGTCGATGAGGCCGTCCTTGGTCACGAGCGGATCGCCCTTTTCGTCGTTTTTGAACGTGGTCTCAACATACGCGGGCAGATCCTGACCGAGCGTGCAGTAGTCGCTGTAACGGCGATAGAAGCTGCCGACAGCCTTGTAGCGGCAAATGACCTCGAGACCCTTGCCGAACACCTTCGCAGGGAGAACCTCCATCGTGGTATCGTTGAGGTTCGCGGACACGTAATGCGTGCGGATGCCTGCCGCATTGATCTTTTCAAAATAGTAAATCGACATGCGCAGATTCACATCGCCGACGCCCTCGATGGTCAGGCCGACGCTGTTTTCACCGGGGTCGAACACGCCGTCCTTGCCGGTGCAGTCGTCTTTGAACTTCAGAAGATAGTTGCCGTTGTCGAGCGCGTAAACGTTCTTGGTCTTGCCGGTGTAAACGAGTTTCTGTTCCATGTTGTTTGACTCCTTATGTCATGAATTGGGTACGAGGGTTACAGCTTTGCGGCGAGCTCGGCGTCCTTGCGGAGAACATTCTCCGCATCGCGGCGGCGCTTTTCGTCCAGCTTTTTTGCAAGCGCGTCATCGCTCACCGCCAAAATCTCGGCGCAAAGTAAAGCGGCATTGGCGCCTCCGTTGATCGCCACCGTGGCTACAGGGATGCCGCTTGGCATCTGCACGGTGGACAGAAGGGCGTCAATGCCGTCAAGTACAGAAGATTTACAGGGTATGCCGATGACCGGCAGGGTCGTGTTGGCCGCAATCGCGCCCGCAAGGTGCGCCGCCATGCCTGCGGCCGCAATGATCGCGCCGAAGCCGTTTTCCCGCGCGTGCAGGGCAAAGTCCCTCGCCTGTTCCGGCGTTCGGTGCGCGGAAT
>JAFUDD010000325.1 GCA_017459315.1 Clostridia bacterium
CCATGAAACGACAAGTGATATAAGGCCGTATTCCTCAAAGCCGAGCAGCGTTTTCAGGATCCAGAACAGGTTGAACACGGCGTTCTGCACGGGCATCGAGCAGGTCGAGGAAAACAGCGCCTCGCGCGGGGTGCAGCGATAGCACAAAAGCAGCATGCAGAAATTATACGCCGTCGGCACAAGCAGCAGCGCCCGGTCGAGAACCGGGAACGGATGCAGGATGCCCGCCGGAAACAGGCGCACGGAAAGATCGAACAGGATCGGTACCGGCAGCGCCAGCAGGATCGCGCGGAGCCAAAAATGCGGACGCCGCCGAAACGTCGGGTAGGCAAACAGATGCACGGCAAGCAAAAGCTGAAACGGATATGAGCAGAACACACGGATGATGCCTGCTCCGATCTCCTGCCAAATCAAAGGATTCATAGCACGGAATCTCCGAAATACTGGGTGAGCTGCTGCAGAAATTCCCTGCGCTTTGTGCGGCCGATCGGCAGCATATCGCCGTGGACGCAAATTTCGCTGCCCTTCAGCTCGGTCACATGGCGCAGATTGACAAGGAAGCTGTTGTTGCTGCGGACAAAGTCGAACCGGGACAGCCGCTGTTCACATTCCTTGATCGAGCCGCGCACCGACAGAATACCGTCCACGGTGTGATACAGCAGGGTATGGTTCATGACCTCGATATAAAATATGTCCGACAGCAGAAGGCGCTTGACGCCGGTGGCGGTGGTGACAACAATTTCATGCCGCGCGCTTCTGTCCGAGGCTTCGAGCGCCCGTTTCATTTTGGCGGCAAAGCCGGGATAGTCGATCGGCTTGACCAGAAAATCGAGCGCGCGCACCGCATAGCCTTGGATCGCGTAGTTCGACAGATGCGTGATGAACAGCAGGCAGACATAGGCGTCGAGCTCGCGCAGGCGCCGTGCCGTCTCCATCCCGTCGCTGCCGGGCATCTCTATATCCATCAGCACGATTTCAAAGTCGCGGTCATAGCTTTTCAAAAATGAATCGCCGTCCGAAAACAGGCGCACCTGCAGGTCCGTCCCGCTTTCCTTGCCGTACTGCTGCAAATACGATTCCAGCAACGCAGCATCCGCGTCCGTATCCTCTACCACAGCTATCCTGTACATGTCTATTCCCCCGAACATGTCCCCATACTTCTGCATTTTATTTGATTATAAAACAAAACCCGCCGGTTTGCAAGTATTCCGGCGCACAGCCGTTCCATTTTTACCGCGCCGATAAAACGGAAATACCGCCCGAATACACGCGAACGGGATTTCCGAACAGGAGGATATATAGAGAAGGAGAATTGCTATAGGAGGACGTTTACCGCGCCGCAATCGCATACACCGATGAAAGGCAGGCCTCGCGCTCCCACGTGCCGAACAGCCAGAGCTTCACGACGCCGAGCGCCTCGCGGATATACATGCCGGTCATATACAGCGGGTAGCCGTCCGCCCCCGCAAGGCCGACCGCCTGCATACCGAGCGACGCCGCCATCGCCTTTGCGCGATACAGATGATAGCCGCTCGACACGACAGCGACATGTTCCGCGCTGCCGCCGTCGTTTTCGATCACGGTGCGCGAGAACGTAAGGTTTTCCATCGTCGAGGTCGAATGGGCTTCGAGCAGGATGCGGCTTTCGTCGATCCCGTTTCGGAGAAAATACCGCCGCATACATTCGGCTTCGGAAATGTCCTCCCCCTCGCCCTGCCCGCCGCTGGCAACGACCTTTGCGGAGGGATGCGCGGCAAGGTACTCGACGGCGCGATCCATCCGGCTTCGGAGAGAGATCGACGGCGTTTCGCCGTAGACCGCCGCGCCGAGCACGATCACGTAATCGGCCTCCGTCTCGTTCTCCCGGTTGGCGGCCGCTATGATCGGCGCTTCCACAAGCAGCAACGCGACAAGGCCGAGCGCCGCGAGCACGCTTGCGCCGATCTTTACGCCTCGCCCCGCAAAGCGAAACACAAGCACCAACAGGATCGCCATAAGCGGCAGCAGCGACGTATACCGGTACCCGGCGGGGCCGAACGCCCACAACAGAACGACAAGGCCCAGCAAAACGAGCGAGCACGCCCACCACCATGTCCGCTTCCAAATGAGCGGCACGACGGCGAAGGCCGCAATACCCACGCCGATCAGCCGGTAATGCGGATGCAGGCCGAACGCGACGGCGAACGCCGTCAGCAGGATCAGCGCCGCACCTGCCCACGCGCCAATGCGCTCGCCTTTGGTCGGTGCTGTTTTTGTATGATAAACGGTTTGTTCCATGATTTGTTCCCCCATCCTCTCGGTTCGCTTTCAGTATAGCAAGGAGTTGTCACAAAATTGCGTCCGAAAGTCGTCTAAAATGCGGAATCTTTATGAAGGATTTGATAAGGATTTCCTTAAGCGGTCTTAAAACTTTCGGCTTTGTTCCGGTATTTCCCGTACATTTTACTTTTGTGTTGCGAAAAGAATTGCGCCGTGCTATACTCGAAGCTGAACAAGAGGCTTTTTCCAATACGGAAACAGAAAGGAAACGATATGAGAGACATTTTACTGGCGACCTGTCCCATAGGGATTTGGTGCATCGTTGTTTGTGAAACCATTTTGGCGGTACTGCTGTTTCGTCTTGCCGGCAAGACGAAACAGCAGTA
>JAFUDD010000326.1 GCA_017459315.1 Clostridia bacterium
CGTGGCGAAAAGCTCGCTCGAAGCCGCTTATCGCAGCGGAGAGGATATCACCTATATCATCACGGGTACAAACGGCTCCGATATCGCGCTGCCCGATGTGACGATAACCGACGACCTCGGCACCTTTACGACGACGCAGGGCGTTTCCGTGACGCCGCTGACCTACACCGGCCCTGCCAAGCTGTATATCGACGGCGTGTATGTCCGCGAGATCACGCCGACCGTGGAGGCCGACAGCGTCGCGTTCCCGATCGGGCAGATCGCTCCGACCGCGACCGCCACGATCCTGTATCGCGCCACGCCGAACGAATACGCCCCGATGACCGACGGCGCGGCGATCACGAACACGGCTTCCTTCACACCCGCCGCGGCGGTGGCGTCCATCGAAGCGCCGTATACGCTGGCCGCCGACGCCTACGCCGCCGTGACCGTCGATAAATCCATGTCTCCGAATCCGATCAGCGACGGCGCCGCGCTCGTCAATACGTTCACGATCACGAACACCGGCAACCTCGAAGCGACCGACCTCGTTCTGACCGATACGTTCCAGACGCCGCTTGCCGACGTCGTCGTTGCGGTCAACGGCGTGACCGTCCCCGAAACGGACTATACGTTCACCGGCAATACCTTAACGCTGCCCGCCCCCGGCGCGGCTACGACGATTTCCGTCCCCGCAGCCGCGTTCACGCAGGATGAAACGACCGGCGCGGTGGCCATCGTGCCCGGCGTCACAACCGTGACCGTCACCGGCACAATCTGATTTCCCCCAAAAAAGACGGCGCATGGCGTTTGCCTGCGCCCCGAAAGAGTCGCCTTTTCAGGGCGGCTCTTTTTGCACCTGCGACGGAAGCCGCGTCGAATATGGAACAAACAAGACGAAATATGCGGTGTTTCGCCTTGACGAAATGTATAACATGGCGTATAATACAATCTGTTAACAGAAAATTAACAAATTGCCGCCATAAAACAGAAGCAGCAAGGGCGGGCGGGGAACGCGCCTTCGGATCGGCGCAGGTCTGCGCTTGCCGTTTTACGGCGGCGGAAAAGTCTGCTTTCCGAAAAAACGTTTCCGGCGACACGGAGCAATCGCGGCAAAAAGCCCGGTTTTTCCGTTTTCGGCCGGTTTTCGGATTGTATATTTTGATGCGTTCATCGAAATATTACAACTTTGTTGCAACTTTTCCGGGGGCTCTGTGGTATACTGTACGCAGATGATCCGAGGGGGGAGGGAGACCCCCGATACAACCATTTTTCAAAAGGAGGTTTCACAGAAAATGAAACGAATTACAGCATGGCTCTTGGCTGCGCTGATGCTCGTCGCGGTGTTCCCGATGGCGGCATTGGCGGATGGCGAAAGCGGCATGGACCCGGCGGGTACGAAGTACACCGTCACGTTCGATAAGAACGGCGGCAACGGCGAAATGGCGGCTGTCGAGGTCGATGCAGGCGCCGAGTATACGCTCCCCGCGTGCGCGTTCGACGCGCCGGAGGGCAAGGCGTTCGACAAGTGGGACAAGGGCGCTGTCGGCGCAAAGATCACCGTAACCGAGAACACCACCGTTACGGCGCAATGGAAAGACGCACCCGCGCCTGAGCCTGTGAAATACACCGTCACGTTCGATAAGAACGGCGGCAACGGCGAAATGGCGGCTGTCGAGGTCGATGCAGGCGCCGAGTATACGC
>JAFUDD010000327.1 GCA_017459315.1 Clostridia bacterium
CGTGACCGTGCCGACGGTGTCATAGACGGAGCAGAAGCCCGCAGGCTGCGGCAGCACCTCGCGGTCGAGCCAGTTGACGATCTCCTGTTCCGGCAGGCTGTACGCTGGGTTCGGCTCGGCAACCTTGCGGATGCATATCGAGTCGCGGCAGTCGCCCGCGACGGCACACAATTCCGTTTCGCCCTCGTTCGGTACCGTGAACGTAAACACATGCCGCCCGATCAATTCGGAAAAGCGTTAGCCGTTGATGTACAGCGTCACATCCGGCTGATTGGAATAAACCGTAACGACGGTCATGTCCTCGGCGCGGTCGATGTAGCGCCGCCCGCAAACATGCACAAACGGCTCCTTCGACCAGTACGCCTGATAAAGATAGAATGCGTCCTTTTTCGTTTTCCGGTCGAACGTGATAAGCCCCTTGCCGTTGCGCCCGGGCGTACCGCCCTCGTTTCGCGCGTCGGCGGCAAAGTCGAACATATTCCAGACGAACCCGCCCCAAAGGTACGGACGGGAAGCGAACATTTCCAGCATCTTTTGGTGATACGCCGCCTGATACTGCTCGGTATAGTCCCCGCGCACCGGCTTTGCGGTCTGCCATTGCAAAAAGGCGTCCGCGCCGTACTCGGTCAAAGCAAGCGGCTTATCGGGGTGCGCCGCATGGAAATCGTCCAAAAACACGCCGTTCTGCTCCGCCGTGCCGAGATACCACCCGAAATACAGGTTATAGCCGATCACATCGGGGACGTCATGCAGCGGCGAATCCGTCGGCAGCATAAATGCGTTGGCAATCGCGGTCGGGCGCGACGGATCGAGCGCGTGGGCAAGCTCGTTAACATACTGATGCTCCCGATACAGTTCCTCCGACCAGCCGGACGCGGTGATTTCGTTGGACAGCGCCCAGCACGCGATGCAGGCGTGATGCTCGTTCTGATGGATCAGTTCGCAAAGCTGCTGTTCGGCGCTGCGGTTCGCGCCGGGCATGTGCTCGGAGATATACGGGATCTCCGCCCAGACGATCAGACCGAGCCGGTCGCAAAGGTCATACACATATGGATCGTGCTGATAGTGTGCAAGCCGCACCGCATTTGCGCCCATTTCCCGGATCAGTGCGAAATCCTCGTCGTGCATCGTCCGTGTCAGCGCATTGCCGACACCCTCCCGATCCTGATGGCGGCTGACGCCGCGCAGCGGATAGGAACGGCCGTTGAGGAAAAAACCTTTTTGGGGATCGAACGCAAACGTCCGGCAGCCGAAGCAAAGCGAAATCTCATCCGTCAGCTTGCCGTCCTGATAGACCGACGCGGTCACGCGATACAAAAACGGATCTTCAAGACCGTCCCAAAGATGCGGATGCGGGATCGAAACCGTCACGCGCTCGCCCTCGGCTTCGGTGACGAACGCGCCCGAAGCGTCCTCGGTGATGCGATACACGATACGGTCATAAAAATCGTCTACATTGGAGCGAAGGTACAGGTCCGCATTCTCGCCCGCCATGCTGCAGATCGCAAGGACGCCGGGGTTGCCGTCGCGGTCGAACGCAAAGTGACACGACGGCACGATGATCAGATTCACATCGCGGTAGATACCGCCGTAGAACGTGAAGTCGGCGCGCTGCGGGTAGACCGTATCGCTGTATCCGTTATCGACCTCGACGCGCAGCCCGTTCTCTTCCCGGAGCGCATCGGTGATCTCAATGCGAAATGTGGCATAGCCGCCCGCGTGCTCACCGCAAAGAATACCGTTGACGAACACCCTTGCCACGGTGTTGACGCCCAAAAACTCCAAATACACCCGGTCGTCCGGCTTCCGTTCCGGCACGGACAGCGGGCGCGTATACGTGCAGACGCCGCGGTAATAATCGTTGCCCCCGTCGGCGCCGTCGAGCGCATTCCACGTATGAGGCAGTGTGACGGGCATGGGTACGCCTTCCTGATAAAACGTCCACCGATCCTTGAGGGGAATGATCGTTCTCATGGTAATATCCTTTCCGATAAAGGCGGCGGAACGCGGTTTGCGTCCCTACCGAAAGTCCTTATCCTGTTTTTCTTAAAAATGTGTGTCCATCATGCCGCAGAACGCATCGACGGGGCTGACGCCCATGAACGGGCTTTCACCCTCGATCTTGCGGACGAACGCCTTGACCGACGAATCCGATGCATCGTAGCAGTTGATGAAGTTTTTGATCTGCGGCACATCCGCGAGGTGGAACGGGCAGTTGAAGGAAGCAAAGATGACCGGCAGCTCGTTGACATACCACGGATTGTCCCAGCCGCCCTTGCTGATCGCCCATTCGAGCCGCTGCGTGGTCCGCATCGTTGCGGAAACGTTCGCAACACAAATCACCAGATCGTAAGAACCCGTCAGCGCCTCGATGCTGTTCTTCATACCGTATGCGCCCTTCTTTTTGAGGCTCTTGGAAAACTCGGTGCGCTGCTCGGTCGTCATGCCCGCCATCGCTTTCATGATCTTTTCCATCGGATCCTCGTAGATCGTGACCACATGTCCGCGCGCTTCAAGCTCAGCTTTCAGCGTGTTGTACAGCTTGCTGCCGTCCGCGCCCATGCCCGCCATCGCAACGATGGGGCTCGGCTTCGGGCCGACCGGCACGATCAGCACGCGCTTCTTATCCGTGACCGGGAAGATGTTCTCGCCCACCTGCTTGACGAGCGTGATCGCCTTTTCGGAAACCTCCTCGGCAACCTGCTTATGCGCTGCGCAGCCGATCACGTCGAGGCCTTCCTTGGGCGGGAACTTATCCTCGGAATAATGCATCAGCCCGGCGAGCACTTTCAAGCCGAGAATGCGGGCGAGCGCATCGTGCAGGCGCTGTTCGGTCAGCCGTCCGTCATGCAGGGCGTCGGTCATGTAGCGAACGTCCTCTTCGTAATCATTATAGAACAGGAACATATCGCAGCCCGCCATGATCGACTGCGGCACCAGCTCGCTGCGCTTGGCGCGGCCGGCAAGGCCGACCATGTGGCTTGCGTCGGACACGATGAGGCCGTTGAACCCGAGCTGTCCGCGAAGAAGGTCGGTTAAGATTTCCTTGGACAGCGTCGCCGGAACGTATTCGTCGTCCTTCATCGAAGGGTTGAACTTTTTCTGATAAGCCGGCATCATGATATGACCGGGCATCAGCGACTGCACGCCCGCGTCGATCATGCCGCGATAGACTTTGCCGTAGGACGCATCCCATTCCTCGCAGGAAAGGGAATTGACGCTCGTCGCGATGTGCGGGTCGCGCTCGTCTACGCCGTCGCCGGGAAAGTGCTTCATCGCGCAGAGGATGCCGCTTTCCGAAATGCCGCGAAAGTATTCGAGGGACAGTTCCAGCACCTTGTCGGGATCGTTGCCCCAGGCGCGCGTGGAGATGGCAGGATTGTGCCAGTTATAGGTGATATCGACGATCGGAGAGAACGCCCAGTTGGAGCCGGTCGCCTTGGTCTCTCTGCCGCAGATCTGCCCAAGCTGATAGGCATACTTCGGATCGCCGGTTGCCGCAACTTTGATTTCCTGTCCGACGTTTGTGCCGTCGCTCGAAGCGCCGTTGCCGCCCGCCTCGACGTTGACCGCCGACAAAACGGGGATCTTGCTGTACCGCTGGAAATAGCGGTTCATGTTCCACATCTCCATGCGAGAGCGCGGGTTGAAGCGGATGCCGCCCATCTGCATGGTTTCGGCTTCCTCCTTGACCGCGGCTTCATCGTCGCCCGCGCCGGTGAGGTGGATAAACAGCTGCTTGATCTTCTGCTCCTCTGTCATCGCGGCAATCGTTTCCTCGACCCACGTGATCTGCTCATCGTTCAGATAAAACGGTTTTGCTTTCAGATTAACCATGCTTATTCTCCTTTGTTTTCAAAATTGCGGGAAAACGCTTCCATGCGTTCGGCCTGCACCGTTTTATATTCGTCCGCAAGGAAGATGTCCAAATACTTGTCCTTCAGCAGCGCCCAGCTTTCACCCTCGTGCCGCGTCAGAATCGGGTAGTACCAAACGCCGTTCGATTCCGACGCGTTTACATCCGGGTACGCGTCGCCGATCATCAGCACGTTTTCTTTTTGATAGCCCTTTTCGAGCATCCGGGCGATGCACTCGTCTTTGGTCCCGATCTCCTGGCTCGTCATCACGGACAGATAGCGAAGCAGATCGTAGGCGCCCCATTCCTCCTCGAGCGCCGCGATGTTTGAGCTGGAAATCACCGCGATATCGACCTTGTCCAGCGCATAATCGAGCGTTTCGCGCACGTTGTCAAACGGCGGCTTGTCGTCCGTCGTAACGGCGGAGATGCGCTCGTTCAGCGCAAGGGACCAACGAAGCGCCTTTTTCAAAAGCGGATTATCGGACCTTTCGATCTCGGTCTTTAAGCTCTTGTTGGAAAGATCGCCTTTGCGGAGCCACATCCGGTAGCCGGCGCGCTCGTCCGGATCGGTGTAAAGGTAAACGCCCTCCATGCGGGTCAGCATTTCGTCGAGCGCCAAAAAGCGATTCACGCCGCGGCTCTTTTCATATAAGTTAATGTCGTTCCAGACCTTCTGCACCTCTTCCGCGTGCGCCTGAAGGTTCCATTCTTCGATGAAGCTGTAGCCGTGGCAGCGGTTATGCTTGACGTTCATCGCGTCAATCACAGTGCCATCCGAGTCGATACAGATCAGTTTTTCGTGCTGCGGCACAAATGCGTCGATGGTTTGCAGCATACTGCATCCCCCTTTTTCAATTTCTTGTAAAGAGCATAGCAAAACAAAGGCCGCTTTCCTATCCGAACATTCGCTTTTGGAATCGGTCATTTGCTTTTCTCTCGAAATTTTCGCAGCAACGGCAGTGCCCGTTTCCGCCCTGTACCCGGCAAAATCGCAAAATTACGAACGCAAAAGCGAATATTCCGATTTACTTTCTCTTTACAGCCCCCTACAATAGAGTTATCAAAAGAAGGAGCGGCGATATGGAAACGTGGTGGACAAATTTCCCGTGGCGCGCGGTACAGTCGAATTTTTGCGAAATCGACACGAAGGATTTCAATGCGGACGCGTTTTGCCGCATACTGTCCGAGCTGCATGCCAACGTTGTGATTTTGAACACGGCGGGCATTATCGCCTCCTATCCGACCGAGCTTGCCGATCAGCCGCTTTCCGCGTATTTAGAAGGATTCGACCTTGGCGCGCTTGTGGACCGCTGCCACAAGATGGGACTGAAGGTCATTGCACGGACGGACTTTTCCGAGGTGCGCCGCGATGTATTTGAACGGCATCCGGACTGGGCGTATCGCCTTGCGGACGGCGGCGTGATCGACTACAACGGCTATGTGCACACCTGTATGCTCGCGGGGTATCAGAACGGGTATATGGACAAGATCCTGACCGAGCTGCTGCAAAAATACCCGTTCGACGGCGTGTACTGCAACATGGGCACGTTCTCCTCGTTCACAACCGATTACAGTTACCGGATGTACGGCGCGTGCCGTTGCGAGGCATGCAAAGCGGGCTTCAAAAAGCGGTTCGGCATGGAGATTCCCGAAAAACTCCTCCCCGGCGACAAGGCGAGCGAAGCATTCGGCATGTTTCAGCGCGAAGTCTCGGCGGCGCAGAAAAAGCGCATCACCGAGCTGATCCATTCGATCAACCCGCAGATCGCCTACTGCTCGGTCGATTACATCCGACAGGAAGCGAACAGCGAATATGGCAGAGGACCGTTTTGGCAATACGCCGCGTCCGACAATGCGCGCGCGATGCGCGGCATGACGCAGAACGCCGTTGCCTGCACGACGGACATGATGGGGTTCTATCACCGCTGGGTGTCCGTGACGCCCGCGCTGCAAGAGCTGCGGCTGTGGCAGGGACTGGCCAACTTTGCGGGGCTGGACTATTACCTGTTCGGGCGGCTCGATACGCGGGAGGACACTTCGGCGTTCGAGCGCGTCAAAAAGGTGTTCGCCTTTGCCGAAAAGCATGAAAGCATCGTATACGGCGGCTCGTCCGATGCAGAGGTGCTCTTGATAAAAGAAGCGTATCAATACCCGAACGGCGAGGAGCGCGGTTGGATCCGCGTGCTGACCGAGCGGCACATTCCGTTCGACGAAACGCTGCTCGGCGGGCTCGGCAAGATCGACCTTTCTAAATACCGCGTCGTGCTGCTGCCCGACAAGGGACGGTTCGACCCGCGTCTGCTGCCGAAGTTCGAAGCATTCGTGCAAAGCGGCGGCGTTCTCCTGGCAACCGGCAAACTGCCGCGCGGCTTTGAGAAATTGTTCGGCGTCGAAAGCGCTGAAGCATTCGACGACGGCGTGATGGGATCGTGCCTCCGCATCCGCAAGGCGGACGAAGTGTCGTTCCCGTCGTTTACGAACCGCAAGCTCGTCCCCGTCGGCAAAGCGTATCAAAAGCGCGTCTATAAGGACGGAACCGCCTTGCTCGGCGGCTATGAAGCGCCGCAGCGGTTCGGCCCGCCGGAGGCCTGTTATGCGACCGAGCAGACGACCGACTTTCCCGCCCTTGCCATTCATACCTTAGAAAGCGGCAAGGCGATCTCGCTGCCGTGGTATCCGGGGCTGTGCTATTACGAGGAAGGGCTGGACGTGTGGAACCTGTTCATGGGCGATGTGCTTGCGCTCTGCGGCTGCCAAAGCATCGCACCCGAGGCAAGCCCGATGGTGGAGATCACCAAGGGACGCAAGGGCGACATGACGCTGCTGCAGTTTGTCAACGGTACCGGGCATTTCGGCAAGAGTTATTTCGATCCGGTTCC